>DATEJO010000053.1:0-7440 GCA_035277905.1 Candidatus Sulfotelmatobacter sp. | reverse complement strand
ACCAAGCTTGCCTTTGGACTCGAGACAACTAACAGCAAAGGCCGGGCGCTGCACGCGCAAGGAGAGTCAACGGCGAAAGAAATTCTTCGCGGGCTGTGGCAGAAGGTGCACGCGCTGAAGCATATTTCAGTCGCGGAGTCGGCGTTCACGACCGAACTACTGACCGACGGCGGCCGGGTCAACGGCGTGTCGCTGCTCGATGACAAAGGCGTTCCGCACGAAGTTGCCTGCTCAGCGGTTTTGCTCGCGACCGGCGGGCTTGGCCAGATTTACCGCAATAGTATCAATCCGGAATCAGCCACGGGCGACGGAGTGGCGCTGGCGGTTCGCGCCGGAGCCGATGTCAGCGACATGGAGTTCATTCAGTTTCATCCCACGGCGATTCACATGAAGAAGGTGCCGCGATTCCTGCTGCCGGAGACGCTGCGTGCTGAGGGAGCGTACCTGCGCAACTTCGAACTGGATCGCTTCATGGGAAAGTATCACCCGGCAAGCGAGCGGGCTCCGCGGGAGCTTGTGGTGCGGGCGATCGTGCACGAGATGGAAGTCAGCCGCGCGAAAGATCCGTTTGTCTATCTCGATCTCACCCACATGCGGGCGTCGGTGGTGCAGAAGCACTTTCCGCGGATCTATGCAGCCTGCATGGCGCACAACGTGGATATCACAGAGGATCTGGTCCCGGTGCGTCCGGCGGCGCATTTTGCCATGGGCGGCGTGCATACGGATCTCGACGGAAAAACGAATGTGGCCGGACTCTACGCCGCCGGCGAGGTTGCTGCGAACGGATTGCATGGCGCGAATCGACTGCCGAGCAACGCCGTGCTTGAGAACCTGGTGTATGGAGCGCGCGCGGGCAAGGCGATGTGCAGTGCCGCGAAAGCTGCTGCGAAAACTTCCGGAAAATCGATGGCTGTCTATTCCAATGGCCCGGTGGATGCGGGCGTGGAAGAACTGATCGGACAAATTCAGGATCTCATGTGGAATGAAGTCGGAACCGTGCGCACCCGCATCGGGATGCAAAAGGCAATCAAGACACTGGAGGAAATGGCTCCGAAGCTGGCGCATCCGAAGACGCGACGGGGATACGAAGCGGCGAATCTGCATTTGACAGCGTTGCTTGTGGCGCGATCGGCGCTGGCGCGCGAAGAGAGCCGCGGCGCACATTACCGGATGGACTATCCCGATCACGACGATAAAAAATTCCTGAAGCACTCGGTGGTTCGCGGGGAGAAGGTCGCATTCGCCGCGTGAGGCAGTTGGCGCTACGCCCTAGGCGCTTTTGCCGGGAAAGCGACCGAAGCTAGAACCGAGATTAAGAGGACGGCCGCGATAGCCCCCAGCGTTATTGACGTCTCGATGTGGAAGTGACGGGCTGTGATCATTTTCAATCCCACCAGCACGAGAATAATCGACAGCCCATAGTGCAGGAATCGAAAGACCTTCATTAACCCCGAGACCGCGAAATAGAGCGAACGCAGGCCCAGGATGGCGAAGATGTTCGACGTGTACACGATGAAGGCGTTCAGCGTGATGGCCAGAACGGCTGGGATGGAATCAACGGCGAACAGGATGTCGGTCGTCTCGATCATCAGCAGCACCAGCAGGAGCGGCGTGGCGTAAAGCGTGATGCCCTGCGGGCCATCGCGAACGAAAAAGCGTCCGCCGCGATAATCCTGTGTCACGGGCATGAGTCGGCGCATGGCTTTCACGACGGGATTGGCCGAAGGATTGACCTTGCGGTCTCCCACGACGGCGAAGCGGATGCCGCTGAAGATCAACAGGGCTCCGAAGAAATAGAGCACCCAGTGGAAGCGGTAGATTAGTCCGACTCCGGCGGCGATGAAAATGCCTCGCATGATGAGAGCGCCGAGAATTCCCCAGAACAGAACGCGATGCTGATACTCCTCGGGAACGGCGAAATAGTTGAAGATCAGCAGAAAGACGAAGAGATTGTCGACGCTGAGCGAGAGTTCGAGAACATAGCCGGTGACGAACTCAAGGGCGGGTTGGTGTCCCAGCCAGAAATACACGATCGCCGCGAATGCCGCAGCCAGGGCGACATACATCGCGCTCCAGCCCAGGGCCTCGCGATATCCGACAACATGGCCGGGCCGGTGAAAGACGCGAAGGTCCAGCACCAGCATGCCTATGGCGAAGACGTTGAAGAGAATCCAGAAGTAGAGCAAAGGAACTTTCCGAACGGATGACTCAGTGTTTTGAAATTGTTGATTGTTGAATTTTGATTGTTGAATGCAAAACCGTCGGCCACGGGGTTCTATTCAACAATCAACAATCAAAATTCGACAATTTACTTCTGCCTTCCTCGCTTTCCGCTGACCCAATCGTCCCAGATTCCATCGGCCTTCAGCATATCCACGCTATTGCTGTCGCGCATGGTCTGCTCGATCTGATCGTGCGTGAGGCGCGGACCAATGTGTCCGGGCAGGTTGGCCAGTTCCAGGCTTAAGAGCGCGGCTTCGGCAACATGCTTTTTAAGTTGCGGAAAATCGACTTTGTCGAAGGTGTCCGAGACCGCGTGGTAGTTCTCGAGATAATTCGCCTCCTGCTGGTCGGCGACGAACGTCGGAACGCCCTCGAGCATGAAATCGAAGTGGTCAGTGCCCCATTCCATCGTGGGATCCAGTGCTTTGACATCGAACTGGGCGAGCGGCGCGATCAGTTGCTGCGCGGTCGGGATGACGTCTTTGCGGCCGCCGGTGGAAAAGCCGGTTGTCTTCCCTGTGCCGGAATCGAAGATGATCACGCCGGTCGCCTTGTCCAGCTCTGCGCGATGCGTGGAGGCGTAGGCGCGCGAGCCGAGCAGTCCCTGTTCTTCGCCTGAGAAAAGAATAAAGCGAATGGTACGGATCGGAAGCACGTGTGACGCCTTGATGGCCCGCAGCGCGTCGATCACCAGCGCAGCATTGCAGCCGTTGTCGAGTGCGCCGGTGCCCAGTTCCCACGAGTCAAGATGCGCGCCGACGATCACGAATTCATCGGGCTTCTCGGTGCCCCGGATTTCTGCGACGACATTCGAACTCTTGATCGGGCCACCAATTTGATTGGGAATCGAGAGATCAGCCCAGACCAGATTTCCAGCGGCCAGCAGTCGGGCCATGCGCTCGCCGTCTTCGCGCGCGACGATCACCTGCGGGATGCGATCGATCTCTCCCGCGCCGGAATTCGTGTGGCGATAGAGAATATCGTGCTCCCGTGTCGCCATGAATGCGATGGCTTTCACGTGCGCTTTGACTGCGCGCTCGATAATCGGCGGAGCGTTCGCATATTCTGCAAACAGATCTGCCCAGGTTTTCAGGACTGTGGTGTGAACGAGAATGATTTTTCCGGCTATGCTTCCAGCCTTTTGGAAATCTGTATCGGTGCCGTCACCGACGTCGACGACCTGCACGTGCTTCACCGGCGCAAGCGCGGGAGCCCAGGCCACGGAAACCGCGCGGACGTGGAAGGAAGAAAGAACAGTTCCTCCGCCAACTTTGGTCGGGTCCAGTTGGAGCGAGGTGGAGGCGGTCATCTCAGTGGCCCCTTCCGACCACGAGTATGGAATTTCGAAGCCTTCAGTGTGGACACTGTCCGCGCCTGCGGTGGTGAAAGCCTGCATGCCCCAGCGAATTGCGTGCTGCATGGCGAGCGTGCCGGGAACACGGCCTCCGATCTCGTCAGTCAGCCGACGGAGATTGTCCTCGATTGGCGAGGGCGCCAGTGCGGCCTGGATTACGGCGTTAACGGCGGGATTGTCGGCGGGAGTAGCGGCGAGACAGGTAAAACAGAAAATGCAAACAAGGAACACGATCTTCGTAGTTCGCATATGGGCCGCATTAGAAATGAATTTCGCGAAAAGCGCAAAACGGCTAACCACCAAGGGCACGAAGTATCACGAAGGAAAACTTTAAAACCTTCGTGATACTTTGTGTCCTTCGTGGTTAATTACTTTTCGGCGGCAGCGGATCCATCTTGTCGAGGATGCGGATCGTTTCCAGAATTACGCTGCCGACGATCTGCAGGCTTTCCGGGCTGAGTTTATCGACGGTGTCCTGCGGAGTGTGCCAGAAGACATTGTTGTATCCGTAAGAAAAGTCGATCAGGTCGGCGCATGCCACTCCGCGCTTCATGAACGGAATGTGATCGTCGGAAACCTGATTCTCGCGCCCGAAAAAGTGCGACTGGTATCCGAGGCGCTTCGCGGCTTCTCCCACGGTATCTTCCAGCCATGGCGTCGAATTCAGATCGCGATCGACGTTGAGGTCAGCGTCTCCGATCATGTCGGCCAGCAGGAACGCTTTAACTTTCTTCAGCGTGCCGTCGGCCTGCCACTTCTCAGCGAGATGTGTTATTCCGTAAAGACTGTCGGCCATGAAATCTACTTTTGTGTCGGGAATCATGGCTTCTTCGGCGTCATCCCAGATCAGCCAGACGCTGTATCCATCGAGTTGTTTTCCGCGGAACTGATTGGCGAACTCGAGCAGAAGCGCGCTGGATGAGGCCCCATCGTTGGCGCCGATGTATGAAGTATCGCGTAAGGGATAGTTCGTATCGTAATGACTGGCAATGAGAATGATTCCATCTTTCTTGCCGGGAAATTTCGCGATGATGTTGTGAACGGGAAACTTTCCGACGGGGGTCTCGGCCGTAAAAACATCGTTTTCGACGTCATCGCCTTTCAAGTGCGATTCGAGAAAGTCCTCGACCTTTTTGTGATTGGCGCTATCCAGCGGACGCGGCCCGAATTTCACGATGTCTTTCACGTACTGCATGGCGCGCGCGGAATCGATGCTGGGCGGCGGACCGTTGTCTGGCGGAAAGTTGATTGCGACGCTTGGCTCCAGAGCGGCGGGCGGCTGCACCTCAATTGTCGGTTTGTCGCGATCGCACGCAAGCAGGGCCAGCGCCGACACCAGTAGAGTCCCCCACAGAGTCTTCGAAGCGATCATTTTCACTTTCAGTGTCACTGCCCCTGCGCCTGTTTAGCTCTGCGCGCGGCCCGCTGCTTGGGATGGACCAGCCATGCGACTCCGATGCTCACCAGGTAAAGGGCGATCATCGGCGCGGCGAAAATGCACATATTCAGGATGTCGGTTGTCGGCGTCACGATCGCGGCGATGATGAATATGACAAGGATGGAATAGCGGAAATTCTTCCACATGAATCCCGCGCTGATGATGCCCATCAGCGACAGGAAGAAGACCAGAATCGGCATCTCGAAGATCAGGCCCATGCCGAGAATGATGCTCAGAAAAAGATTCGTGTATTCGCCGATGGTGATCATCGGCTGAAACTGCTTGCTGAAATCGATCAGGAAATTGAGCGCCGCAGGATAGACGATCTTGTATCCGAAATATCCGCCGCACGCAAACAGCGTGATCGTCGAAACCATGAAGGGCAGGACGTATTTCTTCTCTTTGCGGTAGAGTCCCGGAGAAATAAACATCCAGACCTGGTAGAGCACGAACGGAGAAGTCAGGAACAACCCGGCAAGCGCGGCCACCTTCAAGTAAAGGTTGAAGGGTTCGGTGGGATTCAGGTAAACGAGTTTTTCGGCCAGACCATTCGCCTTCAAGGCATCCATGATCGGCTTCTGCATGATCGCGTAAATCTGTTCCCTGTAGCCCCAGCAGGCGCCGAAGCCGACGGCGACCGAAATGATCGAGTAAACGATCCGTTTCCGCAACTCCTCGAGATGGTCGAGGAAGCCCATGGTGGGCATCGATTCTTTTTCGTCCTCGGTGGAGGGAGGCTCGACGGCGAGTTCAGGCATGCGATTCCTGGGACGTGGAGGATGTTACGACATCGGCGGGATTTGCGGCTTCGGTGGCGAGCGTGGTGTCTGCCCGCTCACCCGTAGATGCTGCAGGTTCTTCTGCCGGAGCGGCTAGCGTGGCCGTCTCTTCGACCGGTTTTACTTCGGCGTCGACTGCATGCAGCGTGCGGCTCGCGGTGCCGGGCAGGGGCGCCGGAGGCAAGATTGTTGGCTGTTTTTCGACTTCGAGATGAGCGATTTCCTGCTCGATCTGGGACTTGAATTCGTTGGAGGCGCGGCGGAATTCATTCATGAATTTGCCGACCTGGCGGGCGATCTCCGGCAGTTTCTTGGGCCCGAAAATGATCAGGGCCAGAAAAAACAGGAAGACCGTTTCAGAGAAACTCATGCGCTTCATCATATCGCCCCGGAAGCAGAAGCGGCAATGATTGACACAAGTTTGACACGCGCTTTTGAGCCAGAATCGGCATTGTTTGCCGATTGCCGGATAGGCAAAGTTTGCCGTGGTGGCTCGTGGCGGTGTTCAGACTTGGCGAAAGGCTGGCATTTCCCGCGGAATTCGGACCCTAGGTCTGGCATGGCACGTGCCCTATCGCTCACGGAATCGGCTCAAGTTCTTTCAACGATCAGCCGATATCACGACCAGAATCCATCGACCGAGTCAGAAGGAGTTGTTCATGTCCGTATCCGCGATATTCAGCAGCAATTTGTTCCGGCACGAGACCGACGCCACGCAGAACAGGAGCAATATCCAGCAGTTCAAACAGGAGTTCCAGCAACTCGGCGAGGACTTGCAGGCGGGGAACCTGTCGGCAGCTCAGTCCGATTTTGCGGCCCTCCAACAGCTTGGGCCAAAGACTAATGCGGTCTCCTCCGGGCCGGTCAGCCGGCCCTTGGCGGCGGCATTCCAACAGTTGGCGGAGGATCTGCAATCGGGGAACCTCCCTGCCGCGCAGCAGGACTATTCCACGATCAAGCAGGATATCCAGAATCACGTCGCACAAATGCGCCACCATCACCACGGCGGCGGAGAATCGGGGCAGATCAGCCAGTTGTTCCAGCAACTTGGTCCAAATCTGCAATCTGGCGACCTCGCGAGCGCCCAGAAGGCGTACGCGCAGCTGCAGCAGGATCTGGCGCGATGGGCCGGGTCCCAGCCGTCCAGTTCCGGGCCGACAGCCTTAGCCCCCTCGATTTCGGTCAACGCCTAGGTAGGGCGGCAGCGGCAAAACACCTCGGTTGAGGCAAATTCTCGGCCCTCGGGAGAACCCCGGCTGACCTCGATCGCATCTGATAGAAAAGGTGTCGAGTCAGGCAGTTACCATGGTGACGCTTCCTCTCCGGCAGCGTCCAAGTAGGTGATATACTGCCTGTATTCAGCGCGGTAGCTGGGGTGGACGTTAGCCCTCAACCGAAGGAAATCTCAAGATGGCACGCAGTTCTCGCCGATCACTCTTCCTAGTTCTGTTTTTTCTTCTTGCCTGCGGATTCTTGGGCATCCTCTTTGCCCAGCGCTCTGGCCAGCAGACTGGCCTCACCGCCGATTCCGACGTCAAGGACAGCCTTAAAGAATTCACCGACGTGTACTCCATTGTCGAGGAGAACTACGCCGAACCGGTGAATCCGGACAAGGCCATCTATAACGGGGCGATCCCCGGCATGCT
>DATEJO010000052.1:0-18887 GCA_035277905.1 Candidatus Sulfotelmatobacter sp. | reverse complement strand
CGAGTACACGGTGAAGTCGCGGCGTGAGGAGAGCGTCAAAGAAGCACGTGTAGACTTCGACGTCCGCGGAAATGACGCGACCATCGAGTTCCACGCGCCCACCGGGAAAAACACGCAATTCGATGTCGAACTGGAAGTGCCGCAGAACACGAATCTCGACGTGCACGAAAAAGTCGGAGACGTCACGGTCGAGGGCGTCGACGGCGACAAGGATCTCGAACTCAGTGTCGGCGACATCCGCGTCGAGAAGGGAAACTCGAACTACAAGCTGGTGCGGGCGAGCACGAGCATTGGGGACGTCCACAGCGCCGACTATGGCGAAGCCAGCGGCTGGCTGGGCAAAACGCTGAAGTACAACGGCGACGGCAAATACGAACTGCGAGCCCACGTTTCGGTCGGCGACATTCACCTTGGCGGGAAGTGAACTCGCGAGAGTGAAACCGGATTGCTATCTCGCCGAACAAAATTTGCCGTCGTGACTGAATTTGGAGTTGAGCGGCGGCGCGGCACGCGGTTCACCCTATGTCCCGACATTAAGGCCGCTCAAGCATCCAGGCGTTCGCGCTGATGCTGCGAATATCGAGTGCCACATGCTTGCCGTCGCGCGAGGGAATGGCCCATCCAATGAAAGTGTTTTTTGGGCTCCAGACGGTGCGCGCATGGCCCTGCAAATCCACATAGAGGAGAGCATTCTCCTTTTCTCCGCCGCTCACCGCCCAAATACCCTTGCTGTCGGCGGCAAAGTCGATGGAGGAAATCTCTACCGGTCCATCGACAGTGATCCAGCGGTCGGAGCCGTCCTTCAGGAACACCAATCGAATGCGAGGCGATCGATCCCCTGCGATTGCTTTAGCGATGGCCAGCGTCGAACCATCGGGAGACAACGTCCAATTGAAGAATTGCGGCACTTCGTCCTTCATCTGCAAAATCTGTGAAGGCTGGCCGTGGACCGGATCGAAGGAAAAGAAGGTCAGCTCGTTTCCGTGGATGGTGCTGTACAGGCAAACCTTCGCCGGAGCGCGAGCGCATTGATGATTGCTGATCCAATTAGCCTTGGCGACAAGTTGCGGAGCCCCTCCGGCTAGCGGAGCCCGCATTAAAGGAATTTCTTCGTCAGTATTCCCCCACCGGGGATAAACAAGGTAAAGGATCTGTTTGCCATCGGGCGAGAGACGCACCAGCTGCGAGTGCTGGGTCGAAACCAGCAGATCGGGGACGGCTTGATCGATTCCCTGTTTGTAGACCTCGAAGAATCCAGTGCGATCAGAAACGAAGATGACCTCCTTATTGTCAGGGGTCCACTCGTAAGGAATGTCCTGACGGTCGTCCATGGTGAGGCGCTTCGGTTCATCGATCCCACCCGAAGGCAGCAAGTTCGCGACATACACGTCAGGTTCGGGAATCCCTTTGACATAGAGAATGCGCTTGGCGTCGCCGGAAGCGCCGACGCAGAAGATAACGCCTCGATCGTCGGTCAGGCGAACCGGTGAACCGACCGGTTGCAGATGCCGGTCAAGGCGGGTAACCCAGAGATTGGCATCTGTCTGGCGGGGAATGGGCTCCGCCATGGAATAAATGAGGCGACCGTCAAGAGTCCACGTCAGAGCCGCTTGGAGTCCAAAGGACGAGAGGACGGTTACCGGAGCCGCGCTTTTACCACGTACCTTCACGACCTCCAGTAAGCCTTTTGCTCCCTTACCGGCTGAATATTTTGCGGTAGTATAGGCGACCTCTTGATTATCCGGCGACCACGCGAGACGGCCGAAGGCATCGCCGTCCTCCCCGGCCACCACGTGCGCCTGTTCTCCGCCACTGCCAGCTACCCAGATTCTCTGCCGCATGTCTTTGCCGGCGATAAAGGCGATCGATTTGCCATCGGGAGAAACGGCTGGGCCAAAACCGTCATCCAGCAACTTGCGCGCTTCTCCCCCCAGCGCTGAAAGTTCCCAGAGACTCGAGTCGCCCCGGTGCGGAGTGAGCGTCACTACCAGGTGAGTGCTATCGGGAAACCAGCTGATCGATGTGGCCAGCATTCCGTCGGGCAGTTTGACGGGATGAGTTTCGGCCGTATCGATCTGACGGAGATAAAAGCCGTTGTTGTCGGCAAAGGCGAGGTAGCGGCCGTCGCGGGAGATGGCGGCTGCTCGAACTGGGTCGTCGACCGGATTCGCGGTCAGCAATGTGACTCGGAGAGGAACAGGTTCGCGGGGGGCGAGGATAAATCCGAGTAAGAGGCCGAGAAGAACGAAAGCCGTAGAACTGAGACTCGCTATCACCCACCTGCGGCGGCGACGGACCAGAGTCTGCGCTTGGAGAGGCAACGCCTGAGGCACACTGACCGATCCATGACCGTTGCTCTGAACTGCGCTGACGGGAGCTAGAAATCGGTATCCCCGACGGGCGACGGTCTCGACGAACGTGGGATTGTCCGCCGAATCGCCCAGGGCATTTCGCAACCGCTTAATCGCGGCATTCAGGCCATGGTCGAAATCAACGAAGGTATCTGCACGCCACAAGCGGTCGCGAAGTTCTTCGCGGGTGACGACCTCGCCCGGCCGTTCCAGCAAGAGTGAAAGAACCTGAAACGGCTGTTCCTGAAGCTTGACTTTGATTCCGCTACGGCGCAACTCGCCCGCTTGCAAGTCCAGTTCAAAAACACCGAATCGACGCTTGTCATCCAGCTGACCGCTTCTATCCCCACTCCCCATTGGCTCGGAGTCTAGCATTCGTATGGCTCTGTTTCCCATGTCAGCGAATCCTGTAAATCTTTGACGGCTCGCAGCTTAGCTTGTCACCGACATTTCACCGCGGCGTTACCAGCCGGGGGTTGAGGCGCCCACCGCTCTAGACCACCTTCGCTCTGATACGGAGGGCAAGACGGTGGGGTTCGGTGGACGTGGAATAGGGTGGATCGCGATTGTCTTGTTATGCGCCGGTGTAGCAGTGGCGCGAGGCGGCCCGAGCGATTTGATCGAGATCAGCGTCGTGGTGAATAACAGTGCGCAAATGCCTGCGTTTGTTTTACGGCGAGCGGAGTCTGAAGCTGGTCGGATCTTCGCATTTTCCGGAATCCAGATTCATTGGCTCGAGTGCACGTCCGATCTCGGAATCGAAGATCCGTGCCGGCGCGTTCCGGGCGACCACGAATTTATTGTGCATGTTGTTCGGACAGGGCAGACATCCGAGGATTCGATTTTTGGAATTGCCTTTGTCGGGCAGGATGAGGATGGAAAATATTGCGACATCTTTTTTGACCGAATCCAGGAAACGGCTCAAAACACCCGGACCGGATTGGGTCAACTCATCGCGACGGTGATCGCCCACGAGCTGGGCCACCTCCTTCTCGGATCACATTCTCATTCTTTCTTCGGAATCATGATGCCGCATTGGAATCAGCAAGAGCTCCAGCGAATCGGCATGGGTAATCTCCTCTTCAGTAAAGAAGAAGCTCACCGCATGAGGATGCGGCTGCGAAGCAAGGGACGCGACACCAAGGACATCGCGTTAGAAGCAGGAAGGTGACGAGACGTAATTCGTTCACGTCGACACTCTGGAAAGGACCGCGAGGCGAGAGTACATTGAATGGTCCTCACCCTCTATTCCTACTCGATGGTCTGGGGGGCAGGCCACTGAAACTCAAATTCAAACCGCGGATCAGGCCGAAGCCCCGCCCCATCGGCTGATCGAATATTTTCCACACCCCCCCGTTGTGACATCTGACCTTGTCTTCCACAGCCCCAAAACTCGATGATGCTAGCGGGCCGCAAATGTCGGCCTCGGAATTCGAGCTCCTTATAACTTCAATGTATTCAAGATTTTGCCCGTAAGTGCCTGCGGCTCAAGATTTTGCGGGCACAGACGGGAGCTCGAATCTAATAAGTTCTTTGAAAAGAATATTTTGCATCGCCAGATCGGAAAAATTTGCGTTCGGCGCGCTGCCCCCGGATGTGCCGATATGTTGGTCGTGGGCTTTCGACGGGAGTTGGGACATGAACATGAATTGTTGGCAGCTAAAGGAAGCTAAGGCACGCTTCAGTGAGCTTCTTGATGCCGCTTTGAAGGACGGTCCGCAGGTCATCACCCGCGACGGCGTCGAACAGGCAGTGCTCGTTTCAATCGAGGAATGGCACAGATTGCAGCGCGGGAGGCAGCCGAATATCAAGGAATGGCTGATGGCCGAAGGCCCACGCTTTGGAGAGATCGTGCCAAAGCGTGGCGGCTGGAAATCGCGGGACATCCGTTGAATTGCAAGTGGATGTGGGGCGCCCTCCGCATTTCTTATTTCAGGGTCACCAACTTTTCCACCAGCTCCGAGTAGTCCTTCTTCTCGATGCCGTGGACTTGCTTGTTGTACTCGTCCACTTTCGACGAATAGTTCATCGAGCAGAACTTCGGGCCGCACATCGAGCAGAAGGCTGCTTCTTTGTAGTGCTCGTCGGGAAGCGTTTCGTCGTGCATGGACCGCGCTGTCTCGGGATCGAGCGAGAGCTCGAATTGCTTCTCCCAGTCGAACTTGTAGCGGGCGAAGCTGAGGGCGTCGTCGCGGTCGCGGGCTCCGGGACGCTGGCGGGCGATGTCGGCGGCGTGGGCCGAGATCTTGTAGGCGATGATGCCGTCCTTCACGTCTTTCTCGTTCGGCAGGCCGAGATGCTCCTTCGGCGTGACGTAGCAGAGCATGGCTGCGCCATACCATCCGATCATGGCTGCGCCGATCGCGCTGGTGATGTGGTCGTAGCCGGGAGCGATGTCGGTGACCAGCGGTCCGAGCGTGTAGAACGGAGCTTCGTAGCAGAGCTCGACTTCCTTGTCGACCTGCTCCTTGATCTTGTCCATGGAGACGTGGCCCGGGCCTTCGATCATGACTTGAACATCTTGTTCCCAGGCTTTCTTGGTGAGTTCGCCCAGCGTCTTCAATTCTGCGAACTGCGCTTCGTCGCTGGCGTCGGCGACGCAGCCGGGACGGAGTCCGTCGCCGAGAGAGAAGCTGACGTCGTATTTCTTGAAAATCTTGACGATGTCGTCGAAGCGCTCATAGAGAAAATTCTGCTTGTGGTTGTAGGCCATCCATTGCGCGAGGATGGCGCCGCCGCGACTGACGATCCCCGTAATGCGTTTCGAGACGAGCGGCAGATATTGAATCAGCACTCCGGCGTGAATCGTCATGTAATCGACGCCTTGCGCGGCTTGCTCTTCGATCACTTCGAGCATGACCTCGGCGTTGAGGTCCTCGACGCGCTTTACGCGGGCGATGGCTTCGTAGATCGGCACGGTGCCGATGGGAACGGGCGAATGGCGAAGAATGGCTTCGCGGATCTCGTGAATGTTGCCGCCGGTCGAAAGGTCCATGACCGTGTCGGCGCCGTAGTGAACAGCAGTGTGCAGCTTCTTGAGTTCCTCATTGATCTCGCTGGTGACGGCGGAGTTGCCAATGTTCGCGTTGATCTTGCAGAGGCTGGCCACGCCGATCGCCATCGGCTCAAGCTCCGGATGATTGATGTTGGCTGGGATGATCATGCGTCCGCGGGCGACCTCGTCGCGAACGAGTTCCGGTGTGATCTTTTCCTTGTGCGCGATGAACGACATTTCGTCGGTGACGACGCCCTGGCGGGCGTAGTGCATCTGCGAGAAATTGCCGTCCGTGTTTTCGCGCTTGCGCTGGGCGATCCATTCGACGCGGGGTTTCGGGACAGAGTAGGCATTACCGTTGCCGTTCGAGCCATTCGTGGAAGTCATTGCAGGCCAACCTTCTATCGTAGGAATTCGCTAATTCCCGATTATAAACGCGTCAGCTTGGTTCGAGTGAGGATTGGCGACGTATGCATCGTTCGCGGTATAAGGTATCCGTGCTTCGAGGGGCCTGCGCGATTGATCCACACGAATCCATTGTTTATTCCGACACTGGTTGGGTCCGCGATTCTCTTCTGGCTCGGGTTCCAGTTGCACAAGCGGATTCAGCCGACTCGGGTTGCGGTTCTCGCCTGGGTGTTTGCAGTTGTTCTAGCAGTTCCTGGATTTCTTTTTGCGCTGTATTACACCCATCTGTTTGATAACGCGGCGTGGTTCTATGGCCTTCGCACAGTGCGATACACCGAGTTGCTTGCATGTGGTGTGGGCATGATCTTCGGTATGTTTTACGCGTGGCTGGAGCCAGAAACATTTGGGGAGAAGGTCGTCAGTCCTGCCATTCTCTTTGTTATAGTTCTAATCCCGTTCGTCAAACCTCTTCTCGACCCGCTTGACTTGAACCAGTTGAAGGATCGGTTTCGGGGGCAGGTGTGCCTGCAAAGCACATTCTCAACGTGCGGACCAGCCAGTGCTGTCACGCTACTAAGAGCGTTTGGCTACTCAGCCACAGAGAGGGAACTGGCCCGCGAGAGCCTTACATCGCGCGGTGGAACGGAGATCTGGTATCTAGCACGGGCGCTACGGCGGCGCGGAATTGGAACGCAGGTCGTAATTCGACCGCGTATAGACCACTATATGCCGAGTCCCGCGATTGCCGGCGTCGTGCTGCCCGGCAATGCTGGTCATTTTATTGCCATCATAGAGAGTCACGGCGATCGCGTGAGAATTGCCGATCCGCTATCGGGTGAGTTTGTTGGCTCCCTCCAGGACCTGACGACACGTTATAAGTTCACAGGCTTTTTTCTTGTCCTGGATAGGCCAAAATAAACGAGAGGATGCTATGCGTCGGGGATGGTTGACTAGCGCATTTGCCCCACGATGTTTGCGGATCGCCGCGAATGGGGCATAGAATTCCGGGGTTCCATCCGATGATTCAAGGATTCCTGATTCCAAAGGAGAATTTCTTCTTATGCGTTCCTTTCGTCTCTCCCTCTTTTTTGCTGCGTTGACTGCGGTGCTTGCGCTGGCTGCGGCTGGGTTTGCGCAGACCAGCATGTCGGCGCGGCCTGCGCCGGGATTCAGCATCGATACGATCGATAAATCGATTGATCCCTGCGTCGATTTTTATGAATATGCGTGCGGCAACTGGATCAAGAATTCGGAGATTCCTCCGGATCAGTCGCAATGGGTGAGCTTCGTGGAATTGCACGAGCGGAATATGGACATCATGCGCGGCATCCTGGAAAAGGCGTCAGCAGGCGGCGCCGGACGGAACGCGATCGATCAGAAGATTGGCGACATGTACGGATCGTGCATGGATGAGAAGACCGTCGACAGCAAAGGAATCGAGGCGCTCAAGCCGGAACTGGCGCGGATCGATGCGGTGAAGGACAAGCGTGGGCTCATCGACGAAATCGCGCACGTGCACATGGTGGGGCCGAGTCCGCTGTTTAATTTTTATTCGAACTCCGATCTGCACAATGCGGACCAGGTGATCGCGTACATCGATCAAGGCGGCCTCACGATGCCCGACCGCGATTACTATCTCAAAGACGACCAGAAGACAAAAGATGTGCGGCAGCGCTACGTCGATTACATGAACCAGATGTTCACGCTGGAAGGCCAAACGGCGCAGCAGGCGGGCGATTCGGCGCAGACGGTGCTGCGTATCGAGACCGCGCTGGCGAAGGCGCAGATGGACCGTACGACGCGTCGCGATCCAAAGAACCGCGATCACAAGATGTCGCGAGCCGACGCGGTGGCGCTGGCTCCGAACTTTTATCTGCAGCAATATTTTCAAGACGTGCATGCGCCTGCGTTCAAGGAGTTGAACGTGGGGAATCCGGAGTTCTTCAAGCAGGTGAATGCGGTGGTGGAATCGGAGTCGCTGGATTCACTGAAGACTTACGTGAAATGGCACGTGCTGCATTCGGCCGCGCCGTGGCTCTCTGAGCCGTTTGTCGAGGCGAACTTCAAGTATCAGCAGGCGCTGACAGGGCAGAAGGAAATCCAGGCGCGGTGGAAGCGCTGCGTCAACATGGTCGATCGCGAACTGGGCGAGGCGCTCGGGCAGAGATATGTGGAAGTGGCGTTTCCTCCGGAGAGCAAGGCGCGGATGCTGAAGATGGTCGGGGAACTTGAGCAGTCGCTGGGTGAGGACATCCAGAATCTCTCGTGGATGAGCGACGAGACCAAGAAAAAGGCGGAGATCAAGCTGAAGGCGATCCAGAACAAGATCGGATATCCGGATGTGTGGCGCGACTACAGTTCAGTGGTGATCAAGCCGGGAGATCTGCTCGGAAACGTGCAGCGGGCGAATGAATTTGAGTCGAAGCGCGAGATCAGTAAGATCGACAAACCCCTCGACCGCAAGGAATGGGGCATGACTCCGCCGACCGTGAACGCGTATTACAGCGCGTCGTATAACGAGATCGTGTTTCCGGCGGGGATTCTGCAGCCACCATTTTTCGATCCGAAGATGGATGACGCGGTGAACTTCGGCGGCATCGGGCTGGTGATCGGGCACGAGCTGACGCATGGCTTCGACGATCAGGGAAGGAAGTTCGATCCGCAGGGAAACCTTCACGACTGGTGGACGAAGCAGGATGGCGAGGAATTCGAAAAGCGCGTGAGCTGCGTCGCGGATGAGTATTCCAACTTTGTTGCCGTCGATGACCTGAAGCTGAATGGGCGTCTGACTTTGGGTGAGAACACCGCGGACAACGGCGGCGCGCGGGTTGCGCTGGCGGCGCTGGAGAGAGTCATCGCCGCGGATAACGCGGGGAAGGAAGCGGAGAAGATCGATGGCTACACTCCGGAGCAGCGATTCTTCCTGGGATTCGGCAGAGTGTGGTGTGAGAAGCGGCGCCCGGAGATCGCGAGGATGCGCGTGCTGACGGATCCGCACTCACCGGGGAAATACCGGGTGGACGGCGTCGTGCAGAACATGCCGGAGTTCGAGAAGGCGTGGAGTTGCAAGCCCGGTCAGCCGATGGTGTCGGAGAACGCTTGCCACGTGTGGTGAGAGTTCGCAAGAACCTTCAAACCACAATGGGCACTAAGGCTCACGAAGGAAATGCAGAGATCCTGAGGGCTGCCAACTGCGCAACCCTCAGGATGACATGGCTTTGTTTTTTGTTTCTTCTATTGAAGTCCTCTCGCGCAGGCGCAGTTGATGCTCCAGTTCCTGGAAGCGGCGCGTAATCGTGTGCAGAACCAGCCCCACGACGAGCAGGAGCATTCCCGATAAAACCAAGCCGACGGCGAGCACTGCGGACGGCAGGCGCGGGACCAGGCCTGTCTTGATGAATTCCACGATGACGACCGTGCCGGGAACGAAGCCGAGCACGATGAAGATCAGTCCGACAGAGCCGAAAAACGTCAGCGGCTTGTAGTCGCGGACGAGCGCGAGGATGGTGTTGAGGATGACGAAGCCATCCTGCACGACTCGGATCTTCGAGAAACTGCCTTCGGGACGGGCGGCAAGGCGGACCGGCAGTTCTGTGATGCGGTAGCCGCGGGCGAGAGCTTTGACGGTAAGTTCGACCTCGGTTTCGAATCCGCCGCCGAAGACCGGGATCGTCTTAACGAATTCGCGGCTGAACGCGCGGTACCCGGAGAGCACATCGGAGAGTTTCACCTTGAAGATGAAGTTGATCACTTCGAGAAAAAAGCGGTTACCGAGTTTGTTGAGCGGCCGGAAGTCGCTGCCCGAAGTCGGCATCAGGCGCGAGCCGACGACCATCTCGGCTTTCCCAAGCATGATCGGCTCGATGAGCCGGTGGACTTCACTGGCCGGGTACGTGCCATCGCCATCGACCATGATGTAAATGTCGGCGTCGACCTGCGCGAACATCGATTGCACGACGTATCCCTTGCCCTGTCGGTGTTCATGGGCGACCTGGGCTCCGGCGTCGAGCGCGCACTCGACAGTGCGATCGCTGGAGTTGTTGTCGAAGACGTAAATGTCGGCGTCGGGTAGTTCGGCGCGGAAGTCGCGGACGACGGTCGCAATCGTGAGTTCTTCATTGAAGCAGGGAATCAGGATCGCGATTCTGGGACGCGGCATGGGCGGGTGTGGTTGCTCCCGGCCAGCATACAACAAAAGAGCGGCGGGCGAGACGCCCGCCGCGACAGCCGGCGAGGCGCCGGCGCTACTGGAGAATCACTTCGCTGCCCAAGGAATGGGCCACATCGATGACGTGCGCTACCGGGCCGAATGGGACCTTCGGCTCGATTTTGAGCATGACGTTGTGATCGATGCTATTCATCAGGACTTGCGTCAGAGTGTTTTGCAGTGAAGTCCACGGAATCGGACGATGGTTGATCTTCACTGCCGGGTTCTCTTCGTTCGAAGCAAAGAGTTCGACAACAGGAGTCTTCGAGTTAGCGGCGGACGCTTGCAGCAGCACGTCGAGGCCGCTGGGAAGAATTCTTTCGCCCGGCATCGGCATTTCCTTCTGTGCCGTTAACAGAATGCAATCCGCGAAGGAAGCGTGGCGGGCGGCGTTCAGCACGCTTTCGACGGCCGAGTAAGGAGCGTCCGCGTCAGCTTTGACGAAGAGTCGCTGGTCGCGATTGCGCGGATGGCTGATGAGGTCGGTGAAGACAGCGTCGGGCGTGACCTGATCGACCCCGAAGTAGAGGGTGCTGTCGGACGTGACGGCGATGATCCAGGCATTGGGTTCGTCGGCCGCGGCGATGGGGAGGGCGTTTTCAGTCGGCGCGAGTTGGACGTGGACGCCTTTTTGCAATTGTTGCGAGTTAAGGTTCAGGGCGAAGGCGAGTGCGAGAATCGCGATTGCGAATGTGCGGTCCATAGCTTGCTCCTTACGTGGCGCGGGATCAGGCGTCCCGCGACGCTGTTCGATGTTTCTTGTATGAGTCGCCGGGGTTGAAAAAGCCGGCTGTTCTCGGATGTCCCTCGGGACCGTGATCCACTTTTATGGCTTGGCTCCGCCGAGGGCGGCGGTGGCCAGGCTTCCTCCGAGGCCCATGGTTTCTACCGCGGACGAGGGCACGATGACCATAGACCCGCGTTCCTTGATGGCCTCATAGAGCATGTTCATCGCGCGCAGGTGCAGGGCGGTAGGATCGTTTCTGTAGATTGCCGCCGCGGCCGCGAACTTGTCGGCGATTTCGGTTTCGGCCTGACCCAGAGTGTTGCGGGCTTGCCGTTCGCGTTCGGCCTGCGCTTGGCGCGACATGGCGTCCTCGAGTGCCTGCGGAATTTTCACGTCGCGGATTTCGACCGACTGCACAGTAATGCCCCAGGGATTGGTCTTTTCGTCGAGAATGCGCTGGAGTTCGCGACCGAGAGTTTCGCGCTCCGTAATCATCTGGGCGAGTTCGTGGCGTCCGATTGATTCGCGCAGGGCAGTCTGGGCGCTCATGTTGATGGCGTCCACGAAGTTCTCGACTTCGAGGATGCACTTTTCGGCACTCCAGACCATCCAGAAAACGATCGCGTCGACGTTTACAGGAACGGTATCGCGGGTGAGCGTGGATTCAGCGGAAACGCTCGCGACGCGCACGCGCTGATCGACGTAGGGGCTGAGCGTTTCGACTATGGGCACGATGTGGCAGAGGCCTGGCCCGCGCAGTCCGACGTAGCGGCCGAGGCGCAGAACGGCGACTTTTTCCCATTGGCGGACGATCTTGATCGCGAAAAGAAAATATAGCCCGAGCAAGCCTCCGAAGATGGCATAGGCCGGCTGGTGCGTGATCTCGAAGACGGCGATGCCCACCAGCATGCAGACGATGAAAACGAACAGCGCGACGGAATTGATTTCGCGAATACGAATTCGAGGCATAGCTATCTCCTTTGAGCGGGAGTCGGCAGCAGTTCCTGCAAGCGGTCGATTAATTCTTCGAGTGTGAATCCAGCGGCTCCCGCGCGGGCCGCGAAATCACTCACCATCTGGCCGAGCTGGCGTTCGCGCTCGGCGGATTTCTTTTCCAACTTCTTATTCGAAATAAACGTTCCGGAGCCCTGATGGGTTTCGAGCAAGCCTCCGAGTTCGAGCTCGCGGTATGCGCGCATCACCGTGTTCGGATTGATTGCGAGATCGACAGCGAGCTGGCGCACCGTGGGAAGCTGATCTCCCGGGCTGAGAGAACCAGCGGCAATGCCTCCACGAACCTGATCGATGAGCTGGCGATAGACCGGGACGCCGGTGTGGAGGTCGATCGTGAAGCGGATCGATGTGCCGTTCCTTCCCATGCGTGTCAGTGTACTACAGTATTAGTACAATATGTCAAGAAAAAATGCAGGAATCAGCAATGGGCAATGAGCAATGAGCAAAAACGTTGTTCGCTCATTGCTCACTGCTCTTTGCTCATTGCTCACAGCTATTTTGCGATCTTGAATCCCTTGCGGCGTTGCTCGCTATAGCGGGACAGGGCGTCGAGGATGATTGGGTAAGCCTCTTTTGCAGGGCGGATTTCGTCGACTTCGACGGCCTTACCTTCGAGTTGCTTGTAATCCTGGAAGAAGCGGCGAAGCATGAGCGAGCGGTGCGGAGGCATCTCGGCGGCCTCGCGGTAGGAGTTGAATTCAGGGTCCTTTGTGGCGACGGAAATGATTTTGTGATCTTTCTTGCCGCTGTCGATCATCGTCATGAGTCCGATGGCGCGGGCGTGAATGATGGTGAGCGGAACAACCGCTTCCTGACAAAGGACGAGAACGTCGAGAGGGTCGTCATCTTCGGCGAGGGTTTGCGGGATGAATCCGTAGTTTGCGGGATAATACACGGCCGAGTAGAGGACGCGGTCAAGGCGGATCAGGCCGCTCGACTTGTCGAGCTCATATTTGACGCTCGATCCGAAGGGGATTTCGATGACGCAGTCGAATTCCTGCGGAAGTTGGTCGCCGGGAGTGACATCATGCCAGGGATGGATCATAGAATTTTCTTGCCGGGGATATTTTAGCGGAAGGGAAAACGGCGAACTTAACCACAAAGGGCGCGAAGTTCCACAAAGCGGAACACTGAAGTAAAAAGCGCTAGGCCATCATGTTCAGGACGTGCGCTGCTTGCGGCGCGCGGACTTGAGCAACCGAGGCAGTTGGTTCCTCATCGCTGTGTGCAGACGCCGGTTGTCGCGGCGCATCTCAGAACGGCCGCGGGGATCGACGTTGTAAAGCTGCATCGAAACTTCCACGAGAGAACGATCCAAGGCTAGGAGCATCTCGAGCATTTCGCGGGGATCGCCCTCAGGAGCGGTTCGATCGTTGGATCTAAAGACCGGAGCGGCAACGAATTTTTTCTGAGAGTTCATGGCGTTCTCGCCTGGTGAAGGATTGATCTAGAGATACTCCGAATTGTCGCCAAAAGGAAACGCAAAGATCGAATGAGGGGTATTGAAAGTTCGAAGCCCCGCCCCGCGTTGCTGGTGCAACTCTTACACGGGAGCGAGTTCAAAGACCGACAGGTAACAGTTACTTAGTGTGTGAGCTGGAACCGGCTGTGCAGTTCGGCCTGCGAGTTGTCGCCTACCCAGACGTCGAATTGTTCCGGTTCCACGACCCACTTTTTTTCTGTGGGGCTCCAGAATCGCAATTCCTCGGGGCCTAGCTTGAAGTGAAGAGTCTGCTTCGTTCCGGGAGCGAGCGTGATGCGGTCGAATCCTTTCAATTGGCGGACCGGACGCGATGCGCTTCCGGCGCGCTGGTGAATGTAGAGCTGCGCGACGGTGTCTCCGGCGCGGCTGCCGGTGTTAGTGATATCGACGGAAATGTCCAGCGTCGCGCCGACTTTAGCTTCTGTCTGGCTCAGCTTCAAATTGTCATACGCAAAAGTCGTATAGCTGAGGCCGTATCCGAAGGGATAGAGCGGAGTGCTTGGCTGATCCCAGTAGCGCGAGGTGAAGTCGGGCGTGTCTTCGGGATTCTGCGTGAGGTTGTGGTTGTAGTAGAGCGGCTCCGCTCCGGCGCTGCGAGGCCAGCTGACGGGGAGATGTCCGCCGGGATCCGCATCGCCAAAAAGAATGTCGGCGATCCCGTTGCCGCCCTGATTGCCCGGATACCACGCTTCGAGGATCGCAGGAATATGTTCGGAGGCCCAGGAGATATTGAGTGGCCGTCCGTTGATCAATACGAGCACGATGGGCTTGCCGGTGGCGGCGACGGCTTCGAGCAGTTCTTCTTGTCCGCCGGAGAGCTTGAGCGAAGAGCGGGAAGCATTTTCTCCGCTCATCAGCGCGATCTCGCCGAGGACGAGAACGGCGACATCACTGCGGCGCGCGACTGCTACGCCATCCTCGATTGCCTGATGTGCTTCTTCGGGCGTCTGCTTTGGTTGCTCTTTGATGGTGAACATCGGCGTGTTTTCGAACATGGACGGGATGTTGCGCCGGATGTTCGGGCCGTGCGCGAATTCGACTTGCACGCTGCTGCCGACTTTGTCTTTGATCCCTTGCAGAATGCTGATGGCGGGACCGGGTTTGTTGAGGTCGCCCCACATGTCGAGGAGATCGTCCTTGGCGTCGGCGAGAGGGCCGATGACTGCGATCGACTTGATATTCGATTTGTCGAGCGGGAGCAAATTCTGTTCGTTGCGCAACAGCACAACAGATCGCTGGACATCTTTGCGGGCGACTTCGGGACTGCGCGGATCGTTCAGAACTTCATTCATCCGGGATTCTTCGACGTAGGGATGCTCGAACAATCCGAGTCGAATTTTGGCTTCGAGGATAGGCAGCACAGCGTCGTCGATTTGCTGCATGGAGATACGACCGCTCTTCACTTCGCCAGCTAGATATCTCAGAAAAGTTCCGCTGGCCATGTCCATGTTGATTCCGGCATAGAAGGCCTTGAAGGCGGCGTCTTCCCCGTCACGAGCGTATCCATGGATGATGAGGCTATGGACGGCATTGGCGTCACTGACAACGAATCCTTTGAAATTCCAGGCGTCGCGCAAGACGTCGTGCAACAGCCAGCGATTGCCGGTGGCGGGGACGTCGTTGAGATCCATGTAGGCGCTCATGAACGTGGCGACGCCGGCATCGGCCGCGGCTTTGAATGGGGGCAGGTAAACGTTCCACATTTCTTCTTCGGGGATGTAGGACGAGTCATAGTCGCGGCCGCCGTCGGCAGCGCCGTATCCCGCGAAGTGCTTGGCGCAGGCGAGGACGTGGTCGGGATCGCCGATGTGCTTGCCCTGAAATCCGAGGACCTGGGCGCGGGCGATGGCGGCTCCGAGGTAAGGATCTTCGCCGGCGCCTTCGACCATTCGTCCCCATCGCGCATCGCGAGCAATATCGAGCATGGGTGCGAACGTCCAGGCGATTCCGGCGGAGCGTGCTTCACGAGCGGCAATGGACTGCGCGGCCTCGATCATCTTGGGATCCCAAGAAGAGGCCATGGCCATAGGAGAGGGAAAGATCGTGTGGTAGCCGTGGATGACATCGAGTCCGAAGATGACGGGGATGTGAAGGCGGGATTCGTCGACCGCAATGTGCTGCCAGCGGTTCATTTCCTTGGGATCGGAAACCCACAGGACGGATCCCGCGCCGTACTTGCGAAGCGCATCCTGGGGATTGCCCATTTGCTGGACAAACTCGGGAAGCGGGAAGCCGGGAAGCTGGGAGAGTTGGCCGATTTTCTCTTCCAGCGTCATCTGCTTCAGGAGAGCTTGGGCATTGGGATGGGATTGGGCGAAGCAGAGCGGCAGAACGAGAAATATAAAAGCGGTGATCAGAATGCGAGACGGGAAGAAGTGTTTGAAAGATGGGGAATGGCCAGACATGGGACTTTCTCCGTGGGGAAGTGGACGCAGTGGCTGAGGGTTGTTTTCATGGGCGTTTTCCAGCCGGAGAAAGTGTAAACCTGCGGAGCAGTGAATTAAATCGATTTTCTTGAGGGCCGAATATCGCGTACGCCATCGCAACCCCCGTTTGCCACGGTAACCTTGATTCCCGTCCGCCCGCCGGGTAAAGTTTATAGACGGGGTTTTCCCTGTGGGGTCGTTTATGTCCAGCCGAGCGAAGACATACCTGCAATTTGGCGGAGCGACGGTGGTAATCGTTCTGCTGTTGGGCTATCTGGCCTATACGGGCGTGCAGGACAGCAAGAGCTACTACGTCACGATCAAAGAGTTGCACAAGATGGGTGACAGCGCTTATACGAAGCGTCTGCGCGTTGCCGGGAACGTGAAGCCGGGATCGATCAAGCGCACCGGCACGCATGTGCAGTTCGTCCTCATGGAAGAAGATCAGACGCTGGCCGTCGACTATACCGGGACGGAAGCGCCTCCGGACACGTTCAAGGACGAGTCCCAGGCATTGGCGGACGGACGCTTTGAGCACGATGGCGTATTTCACGCCAAGCAGCTGCAGGCCAAATGCGCGTCGAAGTACGCGCCGAAGCAGGGCGCTCCAGCGACCGGGACGCCGTCTTCCGAGCCGAGCAAGGATATGACGCAGGTGCAAACTCCGGCCGGCGCGGCAATGAACTAGGGTCTTGGCTTCCGGGGCTTTTACTCGTTCCTTAAGAGACAATGCAAGTGGCGAATCCCTCCGGTAGACTCATGGCTGGAGCAGGATTGCTTTCGCTTCGACGCCCTTGAGCGCTACCACTTCCATCATTACCGTCAGCAATCTGGTGAAGCAGTTCGGACGCTTCGCGGCCTTGCGCGGCGTCACGGCGGAATTCGACGCTGGAACCTTCCACGCAATTCTTGGCGACAACGGAGCAGGGAAGACCACTCTTTTGCGCACGCTTGCTGGACTAGCTGCGCCGACGCGGGGAATGGTTTCGATTTTCGGGAAGACTCCAAAGGAAGCGTGCCGCGACATCGGGTATATGGCGCATCCATCGCTGCTTTACGACGAGATGAGCGGGATGGAAAACCTTCGGTACTTTGCGCGGCTCTATGGGATCAAAGGCGACGAGCGTTGTGCGGAAGTGATTCGGGTGGTGGGCCTCGATCCCGAGCTGACGCGTGCGGTCGGGCAATATTCGCAGGGGATGCGGCAGAGAATGTCGCTGGCGCGCGCAATCCTCCATGATCCGAAGGTGTTGCTGCTCGATGAGCCGTTTTCGAATGTCGATGTGCATTCGGCGCGCGAGATGGTCGCGCTGCTGCGAAGAATGCGTGATGCGGGGAAGACAATTTTTGTGGTCACGCACCAGGCGCTGCTGCTCGAAGGCGCCGCCGACGAGTTCGTTTGGATGGAAGCGGGACAGATTGTGGATCGAACTGCCAGCGTGGAGCGTCTGGCCTTAGAGGGCGCGCTATGAATTCCGTCTGGAATTTGACGATGGCGACGCTGGCCAAGGATATCCGGCTGGAATGGCGATCGAAAGACGCGCTCAACTCGATGTTGTTCTTCTCTTTGCTGGTCGTGGTGATCTTTGTGTTTTCGTTTGATCCGCTGGCGGAAGAATCTCGTCACATTGTGGGCGGACTGGTGTGGGTAGCATTTCTGTTTGCCGCCGTGGTGGCCCTGAACCAGACGTGGGCGCGGGAGTTGCGGAATCAGGTACTCGATGCGTACCGGGTTTCACCGGCGCCGGCGAACGCGTTGTTCCTGGCGAAGTCGCTGGGAAACTTCATTTTCGTCAGCGTGCTGGAAGCGCTGATGGCGCCGCTGTTTGTGGTGTTCTACAACCTGCACGTGCTCGGTCCTGCGTGGCAGTTAGTGCCGATTGCGTTGCTGGGAACTTGGGCGCTCGTGGTGAATGGAACATTCTTTGCGGCGATGTCGCTCAGAACGCGGAACCGCGAGATTATGCTCCCGCTCTTGCTGTTTCCGATTTCGATTCCGGCGGTGATCGCGATGGTGGCGGGAACGACAGCGGTTCTCACCGGAGAAGACTCCGCTCACTTTTACATCGTGTTGCTTCTGACCTACGATGTGGTGTTTACTACAGCTAGTCTGGGACTTTTCGGAACGATTCTTCACGCGGAATGAAGCAGATTTTTCCCATCCTCGCGGTACTCAGCGCGGCGTTTCTGGCGTATGCGACCTACCGCAATCTGGCGTTGGCGCCGACCGATGCGCTGCAAGGCGACGTGTATCGGATCATCTACTATCACGTGCCTTCGGCGTGGACGGCGTTTCTCCTGTTCTTCATCAACTTCGTAGCTTCGATTCAATATTTGGTGAGTGAGAAGCCTTCGGCGAAGGCGGCAGCGAAGTGGATTGTGATCGCGATCGGCGTAGTGGGCGTGATCGCGAGTTTTCTGCCGCAGGTGCAGGCGATGCTGCCCACGGGCATGCGTCCGAGCGCGGTGGCGACCACGGTCATTCTAATTCCTGCGTTTTATTTTCTGATCGGATGGCTGTTTCCCGGTCAGCGGCTCGATGTGCTTGCAGTGACGAGCGCAGAAGTTGGCGTGGTTTTCTGCACGATCGTGCTGGTGACGGGGCCGATCTGGGCGCGTCCGGTGTGGGGAATCTGGTGGGCGCCGGGGGACATCCGGCTGACCTCAACGCTGGTGCTGTGGCTGATTTATGTCAGTTATCTGGCGTTGCGGAAATTTTCGAGCAGCGCGCAGACGCAGATGCTGGCCGCTGCGCTGGCTGTTTTCGGCGCGCTGGATGTGCCACTCGTGTATTTCTCAATCTGGTTCTTCCGCACGCAGCATCCGCAACCGGTGATTGGCGGTGGAGGGTCGATGGATCCGAAGATGCTTGAGACACTGCTGCTCAGCTGGATGGCATTCTTATTCTTCGGGTTTCTGGTGTGCTGGGCGCGATTCCGGCTTGAGGTTATGAAGCGCGATGTGGAGGAAGCGCACGCGATGGAATCACTGGTCGGAGCGGGAGCAGGGAAGGCGAGCGTTCCCCTGACGAGGAGTTCCCGATGAATGCAGTCAAGTTTCTGATTGCGGCGTATATCGCGACTTGGGCAATTCACGGGACGTATCTGGCGACGCTCGTGAGCCGCTTCCGAGGACTGAAGCGGCAGATGAAGGAATTGGGTAAGAAGTAATCCCGCCGTTGCATCGCTGGAGCGATGCTCTCAAATCTCAGTTCTCTTTCCACTCTTTCTGCAAAGCGGACAATAAATCGGGGCTGCCGTTGGAGCGGAGGAATTC
>DATEJO010000051.1:0-23412 GCA_035277905.1 Candidatus Sulfotelmatobacter sp. | reverse complement strand
AAACGGCACAGAGATCGGGAACGTCTCGCCGCCTGAAGCCGACACCTGCGACAGGAGCATGTGGCCGCGGTCGAATTCCGTAAAATAAATTCTCGAGCCGTCCGTGACTAGCCTGTTCTTCGAGTGGCCGTCCTTCGTAATTTGTTTCAGGCCGATAACCTTCGCTGCCGGACGTGGCATGAAGAACCATCCAATGGCCGCTAGGACCGCCATCGCCAGAGACACAGCCACGATCTTCTGCCATTTCTTCTTCGCTGGTCGCGCTGCCATCGTTCTCCGGGATATGCGACCTTCAGTTGCCAGAATCTTGTCGGAGTCCGTATCACGCTTCAGGCGCTTCAGGTCAGCATGCAGTTCGGAAGCACTCTGGTATCGGACCTCCCGGTCTTTTTCGAGAGCGGTGTGAATGATGCGCTCACATTCGGCCGGCAATGCCGGATTCAGGCGTCCAACCGCCACAGGCGCGCTATGCAGGATGGAGTCGAAGATCGCGGCAGACGTGTTTCCTGAGAATGGCAACCCTCCCGTAGCCATCTCGTACAAGACCACGCCAAAGGAAAACAGATCGCTTCGGAAATCGAGTTCTTTCCCGAGGGCCTGCTCCGGCGACATATATGCGACCGTTCCCATCGTCGTCCCCGGGGTGGTGAGGCCGTTATCGCTAACAGTCGTTGCCAACCCAAACGCCGCCCTATCGGAAAGCTTAGCTAAACCGAAGTCGAGGACCTTGGCGTGGCCGCGGTCGGTGATGAAAATGTTCGCCGGCTTTATGTCGCGGTGGATGATGCCGCGGGAATGAGCGGCGTCGAGAGCGTCGGCAACTTCCATTCCAAGCTCGAGAAGCCGCTCCAATTCCAAAGGTGAGCCGCGCAGCACATCGCGCAAGGAATGACCCTCGAGGCATTCCATAGCGATAAAGACGTTGCCGTCCTGCTCGCCCACTTCATAGATGGTGCAGATGTTTGGGTGATTCAGGGACGACGCGGCCCGGGCTTCGCGTCGAAACCTCTCATACGCCTGCGGATCATGAACGAGATCGTCTGAGAGAAACTTGAGGGCTACGGGACGCCCAAGCTTGAGGTCCTCGGCCTTATAGACCACGCTCATCCCACCGGTTCCCAGACGCTCTAATAGGCGGTAATGCGAGACCGCCTGGCCCTCGATGGCGTGCAAGGTGGACATTTCAGACACACCCCCGAAAATGCTACCGATCGAGGAAAAGACAATAAGTGCCCGGAGTCACACAGGAAAGTGATCTTGGTAACCCGGGAATGATGAGGAGCGAGACCCCAACCTCTTAAGTCACTCAACTAAGGTGCCAATGCTGCTTACTTCTGCATTACCGCCGTAATGGCATATGGCAAAGACTCCGCAGAATCACGGCATCCGGGACGCTACCATAGAGAATCCTTCCCCAGCGTCCGTAGTGTCTAAACTCGCGTTCTGAGGCATCTTTAGGATGGAGAGTCCCGAAGGGAAGCGGTTTGGCCGATACGAGGTCGTTGGCGAACTCGGTCGCGGAGCCATGGGCGTCGTCTATAAGGCCCGGGATCCGCAGATTGATCGCCTAGTCGCGGTGAAGACGGTTTCTCTCTGGGGCCAGGAGCCGGACGAGGAGAAGGAATTCCGTCTGCGCTTCATGAATGAAGCCCAGGCAGCCGGACGGCTTCATCATTCCGGGATCGTCGGCGTGTTCGACGTGGGGGAGAATCCCGAAAATCGCGATCCCTACATCGTTCTGGAATTTGTCGCCGGCGAATCGCTAAACCGGATTCTGTCACGCGAGAAGAAGCTGCCATTGGATTATTCTCTCCAGCTGGCCATCGAGATTGCCGAGGCGCTCGACTACGCCCATGCGCAGGGAGTCATCCACCGTGACATCAAGCCCGCGAACATTCTCATCACGCAGGACGGACACGCCAAGATCGCCGATTTCGGGATTGCCAAACTGAATCTGGCACACTTCACCGTTCCAGGCCGTGTGCTCGGCACTCCCGCCTACATGGCTCCCGAACAGCTGAGCGGCGAAGGTTGTGATGGACGCTCTGACTTGTTTTCTCTGGGTGTGATTCTGTATGCCATCGTTACGGGGCATTCCCCGTTTCAAGGCAATAGCGCCACCACAGTCTGCTTCAAAGTCGCCAACCGCGAGCCTATCGCCGCCAGCGCTCTAGACATGACGTTGCCTCCCGATCTGGATGCCGTGATCAATCGAGCCATGGCAAAGAATCCCGATGACCGCTACCAGCGGGGATCGGAGTTTGCCGAAGACCTGCGTCAGCTACAACAAATTCGCGAAACGGGCCTGACCACAACTTCGCACCAGACGCCGCTTCGCACCGGAACTCGGACCAGCATTACTCGGACAGGAAAGACTGCTGCTCAGGGGATTGCGCCAGTCGTCGCAGTTGGTGAGGCCCGGACTGTTGTTCGCAACGCACTCCTCAAGGCGCCCGTTCGGGACTTGATCCTGGGAGCAGCGACGATAGTCCTGCTGGTCATTATCGGGGCGCAATCGAAGCTGCTTGTGAATTATTCGAGGAGCGGTATGCCCGTTGTTGCCCCCGCGGCGAATCCCTCCGCCGCAGTCATGCCCACTCCAGCCATCCCAGAGAAGCAGGAAGCGAAGCAAGTTTCCGCGGAGCCTACGAACCACCAGCATGCCCGTAGGAAGCACGTTGAGAAGACGAGTGAAGCGAAGCAGATCGTGGTCCCGTCATCCACACTCGACCTCGCAGTCCAGCATCAATTCAAAAATGCAACGCTCTACGTGTGGGTTGACGACAAGTTGGCGCTCACCCGATCCTTGCACGGAGGCGAGCAAAGAAAACTTGTAGTCTTCGGCGGAATTCATGGCGTCGACTCTGAAAGCTTGAAGATTCCGGCTGGAAGACATCTTCTGCGGTTTCGCGCTCTCACCGCAGATCAGACCGTCGATCTTTCCAAAACGGTTTCCGCAGAGTTCGTCGGTGGAGACACGAAATCACTGATGCTTGTCTTCGACAAGCACAACGGCATCCATGTCTCGTGGGAGTAAGAAACTCAGCAACTTACTGCCGCAATCCCATCCAGTTTTCTGAGACCACCAGCGAGTTTCCCGGATTCTGAGGATCGTACTTCACCGACGTGTGCAGCCCGAGACGGCAGGAATGCAGGTTGATCCAATGGCGAAGATAGGTGACATCCTGTGAGCATTCGTAGGAAACGCCAGCCACATCGTATTTGTAAATGAGCATGACGGCGGCGTGATGATTGTTGGCGGCCGCCAGTTCCTGCACATCGATGACTGTGCCGTCGGTGATGCGGCCAGACCCTTCCAGCCATGCGCGGCGTTCTTTCTCCAGTTCGTCAGGCGTCTTCGGCTTTCGCCGCAATAATACGTACGCACCGAGCAGCGCAACGCTCCCCGTTGCTATGAGCCCATAAAGTCGAAACGAATCCATAAAAAGGTAGGGTCGAAGCCGGTGGGATTCCGACTTCACTGATCAGAATAAGCGGAAACCCGAGTCGTTGGAAGTGGTTCAAGGGTTACGGAGGTGCCGAGGTCTGTGAAAATCTTTTCTGCCGCGCAGCGACCGCTGCGCTTGAACTAGAATCAGCGCTTGAACGCAAATAGCCACCGGGCCTCGGGAGGAAAAGGAGTTTTGAGAGTTCACAAAAAGCGAGTTTGGATTTGCGTTTGTATTTTGCTGGCGGCGTCGATTGTGGGTTTCGCCGGAACGAAAAATCCCTCCAAGCATGCCTCCCAGGATTGGCCCATCTACGGCGGCACCTCCGACAACAATCACTATTCCTCTCTTAAGCAGATCAACCGCAAGAACGTGAAGTGGTTGCAGGTCGCGTGGACCTTCGATACCGGTGAAACCGGCGGGCTGCAAACCAGCCCAATCGAGGTCGGAGGCGTTCTTTACGGGATCACCCCAACACAACAGGTGTTCGCCCTCGATGCCGCCACGGGCAAGCTGCTCTGGAAGTTCGACTCCGGAATCAAAGGGACGCAGCCCGACCGCGGCCTAGCCTATTGGTCCGACGGACAACACGGTCGCATTCTCGTCGGTGTCATGAACTTCGTTTATGCGCTCGATGCCGACACCGGTACGGCGATTCCCGCCTTCGGTCAAGACGGACGCATCGATCTGCGCGATGACTTGGGCCGTCCTCCCGCCGAGCAGTCGATTTTCTTGACCAGCCCGCCGGTGATCTACAAAGATCTGATGATCGTCGGCGGACGTGAATCCGAGACTCTGCCCGCATCACCGGGCGACATACGCGCGTACGACGTGCGTTCAGGAAAGCTGCGATGGTCGTTTCACACCATTCCCCATCCTGGCGAATACGGCTACGAAACCTGGCCCAAAGATGCCTGGAAGACCAGCGGCGCCGCCAACAACTGGGCCGGCATGACGGTCGATGTCGCCCGCGGAATTGTCTACGTTCCCACCGGATCGGCCGCCTTCGATTTTTACGGAGCCGATCGCATCGGCGACGATCTGTTCGCGGATTCTCTGATCGCTCTGAACGCCGGAACGGGCGAACGCATCTGGCATTTTCAAGAAGTCCATCACGACCTCTGGGATCGTGATTTTCCCTCGCCTCCCCTGCTCGTCACCGTCGATCACTCCGGCAAGAAAATCGATGCAGTTGCCCAGACCTCCAAGCAGGGATTCGTTTTCCTGTTTGATCGAACGAATGGGAACCCGCTGTTTCCGATCCAATGCCGCGACTATCCGCCGAGCACTGTGCCGGGCGAAGTCGCCGCCAAGCAGCAGTGCCTCCCGACCAAGCCGGCCCCGTTTGCGCGCCAGCTACTTACCGAAGACATGCTGACGCAGCGCACTCCGGAAATCCACAAGTGGGCCTTAGACCGCTTTCGAACTTTCCGCAGCGAGGGTCAGTTCGTTCCATTCAGCTTGGACAAAGAGACTGTAGTTTTCCCCGGTTTTGATGGCGGAGCGGAATGGGGCGGCCCCGCCCTCGATCCGCAGACCGGCATTCTCTACGTGAATGCCAACGATATCGCCTGGACCGGCCAGCTCGCCGAGAACACTCCCGCAGAAAATCAGCAGAATACCCCCAAGGCGCTGTACACCAGCCAGTGCGCAGTCTGTCACGGCGAGACCATGACCGGATCGCCGCCAGCCATCCCGGCGCTGACTACAGTGGGTCAGCGGATGTCGGCGAAAGAGATTGCCTCAACGATCCGAAGTGGTAAGGGTCGCATGCCCGGCTTCGCGAATTTAAGCGACGATCAACTTTCTGCCTTGGTGTCGTACGTCGTAAGCGGTGGAGAGAAGTCACCTTCCGCCAAAGCAGAAGTCGCCAGCGCAGGTCCGCCGCCACCGGCAATGAAATATCACTTTACCGGCTACCTGCGGTTCTACGATCCCGATGGATATCCTGCCGTGGCTCCGCCCTGGGGCACGCTGAATGCGATCAATCTCAACACCGGCGAATATGCCTGGAAGATTCCCTTGGGAGAATATCCGGACCTGGCAGCGAAAGGCATGAAGAATACGGGCACTGAGAACTATGGCGGCCCCCTCGTGACCGCGGGCGGACTGCTCTTTATCGGCGCAACGAACTACGACAAGAAATTCCGCGTCTTCGACAAATCCACCGGAAAACTGCTCTGGGAAACGACCCTGCCCTTCGCCGGAAACGCGACGCCCATCACCTACGAACTTAACGGACGTCAATTCGTAGTCATCGCCGCTGGTGGAGGAAAAGACCTCAAGTCGAAGTCAGGCGGGGTGTACGTGGCGTTTGCGCTCGGGAGGCAGTGACTAAAGAAGTTACTTGCTCTGGCTGCACACGCTCTTGGTCACCATCTCCGCGAAGCCGCCCTGAGCGGCTTTACCAAACTGGTCGTCATGCGACGCCTTCTTGCTCACGAAAAAGCGGCCGCTGTGGTCCCGTGAATAGAACCATTCGGTTGTTGGCGACGCCGATCCGGTACTGCAATTGAAGCGCACGCGTGCCCGCAGTTCAACGAACGGTCCTCCCTGCGGGAGCCGAACCGGCGTCTGGTATTCAACGCGCACCAATGCCGTTCGCTGATTGTTCTTGAGCACGCGGACGGAGCTGATAGAAACCTTGTCCCCCGACGCGGTCTGGCCGATGCTCTTCCAGTCTCCCGCAGCCAGTAACAGACTGACCACGAGCACCGGTGCAAGAACGATTACCGCGACAATAAGCAAACCTTTTTTCAACGCCGGAGCCTTCCCAAGCCTATGGCAAGCACACCACTCTGGACCTACAACCCTATTCTGTCAACCGCCGTGGCCTCGCTCGACGGCTTGCCAGTTTCAAAATGAGACACGACGCCCTCATTAGGGCTACAATGTCCGGACGCCATAGCACCGCTTTCATTCTATGGAAATTCTGCACGCCACAACCTATGCATCGCCCGTGGGTCCGCTCTTCCTTGCGGTTTCCGGTCGCGGGCTGGTTGCGCTGGAGTTTGATAAGCGACTGCCGGGTCAACAGACTATCCGCCCGAATCCTCGGGACCTGCGCACCGAAAGCAATGCGATTCGCTTCGAGCAGTCCGAGCACGAAACACGCCGATTCACGCGCGAACTTGAGGAATATTTCACTGGAGACCGGCGGAAATTTGATTTCCCGCTCGATCTCCGTGGCACCGATTTCCAGTTGGCCTGCTGGCATGCTTTGCTGGAGATTCCGTACGGCCAAACGCGCACCTATGCCGATATCGCACGAGCCGTCGGCCGTCCGCAGGGATTTCGCGCCGTCGGCATGGCCAACAACCGCAATCCCGTGGCAATCGTTGTCCCATGCCATCGCGTGATCGCATCGGATGGAACGCTATGCGGATACGGCGGCGGCCTCGACATCAAACGCAAGTTGCTGGAGTTGGAGGGTGTCCTGACAGGTACGCTCGCGGCCTGAGAATTGTTGATTGTTGAATTTTGATTGTTGATTCAAGGTCTAGGTTTTCTAATTCAACAATCAACAATCAAAACCCAACAATTCCTTATCCCTAACTTGAGCGATAATTCCACCGCTTCATCCTCTCTTCGCAAGGCGGGCCTCTTCTATCTCGTCTTCGTGATGTTCTCCTACACGACGGGTGGCCCGTTTGGGCTCGAGGACATGGTCACGACCTCCGGCCCGGGCATGACCCTGATCTACCTCCTCTTGCTTCCGATTTTCTGGTGCGTCCCCGTCTCGCTCGTCTCCGCCGAATTGACCACCGCCATGCCAGTTGAGGGCGGCTTTTACCGCTGGACGCGCGCGGCTTTCGGCGATTTCTGGGGATTCCTCGCCGGATGGTGGAACTGGTCTGCCTCATTTCTGCTCGGCGGCGCTTATGCTGTGCTCTTCACCGACTACATCGTGTATTACCTCCCGAAAATGACTTGGTGGCAGCACTACCTCTTCTCGCTCGGGCTGATTGTGCTGCTCACTTGGATCAACGTCCGCGGGATTCAGATGGTCGGCCAAGTCGCCACAGGCCTTGAACTATTCATCTTCTTGCCCGTCGCGACCATGATCATCATGGGGCTGGCCCGCTGGCATCAGAATCCGTTTCATCCGTGGATCGTCCCCAATCAGCCGACATTCAAGGTGTTCGGCGTCGGGTTGGCGCTGGGACTCTGGCTCTACTCCGGTTACGAGCAACTCTCGACCGTAGCCGAAGAAGTGGAGAATCCGCAGAGGTCCTATCCTCTGGCGCTGGCTCTCGTTGTGCCCTTGTCGGTCGCAGCCTATTTCCTTCCGACGTTCGCAGGGTTGGCATCAGCAGGTCATTGGCAGAGCTGGCACACAGGATTTTTCTCGGACGCGGCTCGCATGATCGGCGGCCCGTGGCTCGGCACCTGGATGACCATCGCCGCCATGATAGGCAACGTGGCTCTCCTCAACAGCACTATTCTGACGACTACGCGCATGCCTTTCGCCATGGCTGAAGACGGATACCTGCCCCATTTCTTCACTCGAAAGCATCCGCGCTATGGCACGCCATGGCTCGCGATCGTTGCCTCGGCTGCAATCTATGCCTTGCTGGCATGGCAGAGTCTCGGACAGCTGATCTCCGTGTACATCTGGCTGCGTTCCGCAACCACAGTGTTGACAGTTCTTTCCGCTTGGAAGCTTCGCCGCACCCAGCCCGAATTGAAACGTGCTTTCGTGATTCCCGGAGGCCAACTAGGACTTGTTTACGTCGTAGCTGCGCCAGTGCTGATGGCTGTGGTCGCCTTGCTTGGAGGAGATCGCTTCGCCACCATCGGCGGGGCAATCGCAATGCTGATCGGCCCGATCGTTTATCTGCTCGTGAGAGCCCAGTTGAAGCGAGTGAAACCGGTAGCAGCTTAGGGACGAACTCGAACTCACTTCAGAGCGGCTTCCGGAACAAATAGTTGTTGCGGTTCGCCGGATCGTGATGCTGCCAGAAGCTCACGATCTCCAGCCCGGCCGTTTCTGCCATCGCAATAAATTCCTCTGCCGTGGCATAGAACGAAACCGCCGTTCCCGGCCGCATCACAAACGGAGTTCCCGTAATTTTCGCTTTCGCCAGTTGGCGCACCATCCCAAGCCATGTTCTTAGTCCGTGCCGGTGGTAGAGATAGGAAAGCATCTCTCCAGTCGTATCAAATCGCGGCGTCGGATCCACCGGTTGTACAAAAGGAATTTCGCCAATGAAAATGCGGGCTCCGGGCCTGGCCACGCGCCAGATCTCGCGTAAGCTCGCAGGAATCTTTTCGCGGGGCACGATCAGCAGCACGTTGTTGCACACTACAACCGAAATGCTTGCATCTGCGACAGGCAGTTGATCCGAGAAGCCCCGTCTGGCGTCGACCCCAGTCTTCCGAACCAGCGCAACTTCTTCTTCCGTCGCCAGAAGCCCGATCGCGCTTTTCACCCCAAGCTGTTGAGCCATTCGCAGCAGTGTGCCATCGCCGCAACCGATATCCAGCAACTCGTCCTGCGCTCCCAGCTTCACCGCTTCCACGATCCGCTCGTGCGTGACTCGCGTAGTCTCCTTTTTATTGCTGCCGCGCAGGGCGAGATCGTGCAGATCGCGGGCATGCTTTGCCGTTTCGCGGCAGTACTCAACGTAATCGTCAGAACGGGTGATCATATGAATCCAGCTCTTGTTAGCTTACCCAGTCCAACACCTTGTACCAGGCTCCTGCGAACGGCAGGAACCACGGTTTCCCGTTGTACAGCCCAAGCGGCGCGCCCGGAAACGAAATCTCCGCAAAGGGATTCTCCGGCTTGTCTCCCGCCATCAGTTCGGCAATTTTCTGTCCTTGATACGTCGCCATCGCGACGCCATGCCCGGCATAGCCGACTGCATAATACATCCCGTCCATTTGTCCCGCGTGCGGCATGATGTCAAACGCGAAATCCAGCGTGCCTCCCCAGACGAATTCAATCCGCGCATCCCTGAGCTGCGGATACACTCCAATCATTCCCTGCCGCAAAAGCTCCGCGCTGCGGCGAATTGTTTGGTCGTTCTCGGGGAAAAAAGCCGCGCGTCCGCCAAAGAGCATGCGCCTGTCGGGCGTCAGGCGGTAGTAGTAAATATAATTCTTCGAATCGTAGATCATCCGGTTGCGCGGACTCAGTTCTTTCGCCAATCCGGCCGGCAAAATCTCCGTCGTGATGATGAACGATCCGATGGGAATAATCTTCTTCTGCAAAACGGGAGTTGCCGCGCTCGTATAACCACTGGTTCCAACGAAAACTTCATGCGCCCACACCGTCCCTCGCGAAGTCGTCAGTTTCCAGCCCATCTCTCCCTGCCGCGAGTCGCGCTCGATCGCATTTACGCGGGTGTGCTCAAAGATCTCCGCACCCGCTTTGATCGCGCTGCGCGCCAGCCCCGCAACGTACCGCGCCGGATTGCATCCCGCGCTCACCTCATCGACCATGCCGCCGTAATAAATGGTCGAACCTATTTCCGAGCTCAGCTCCGCCTGAGGCACAACGCTCAGCTTATGATTGAACTCAACTTCAATCACCTCAACCTGCCGCTGGTAGTCGTCGAAGTGCTTCTGCTTGCAGGCAACTTCGAGATGCCCGCTGCGCGAAAAATCGCAATCGATCTGTTCTTCGCGAACAATCTGCTCAACGCAGTCCATCGAAGCAAGCGAAGCCGCATACATCCGCCGCGTCATCTCGCGTCCATACATCGAGATCAGCTTGTTCACGCCCAGCTTCATCCCGGTGAGGACCATTCCCCCATTGCGCGAGCTGGCGCCCCAGCCGATCGTCTGGGATTCCAGTACCGCCACACGGGCACCCCGCTTGGCTAAGGTTCGTGCTGCGGAGAGCCCAGTAAATCCCGCCCCAATGACTGCAACATCAACCACGTCCGCCAGCGGTCGTGAAGGGTCAAGCGTCGGAAAATCCGTCGTGGTGAGCCAGTAATTGTGTTCTTGCATCGCCATAGTTGCCGATCGTAAATACCTAAACCAAAGGCATGGAAACAAGAGGCTATCAGTGACCCCGCATTTTAGCCCACCACGCACCGTGGTACATGTACCGCCGATCACACGCGGAAACGATTGCGTTAACCACGGTAACTTGCTGGGGTTACCCGCTACCCCTAGTCTGGAAACATGGGGATTCAGTGTTTTCTGTTTTCCTCAGACAGTGCAAGTGCGGACGCCATTCGTCAGGTTCTGGCCGAGCTCGACGTGCAGGCGGAGTCCTGTCCTGAGGCGGTGGCCGCGGTCGACAAGATCGCGAAGCAACCGTTCCAGATCGTCATCATCGACTGGGATCAGCAACCCGAAGCCGGACTTCTGCTCACTGCTGCCCGCGACCGCAAAGCGTCTGAGCGCCCGATCAATCTCGCTATCGTCAGCGACGACGCAAGCGTCCCCAAAGCATTGCAGGCGGGTGCGAATTCCATTCTGCGCCGCCCACTTATCCCAAGTCAGGTCAAGGACACGCTCAGGACGGCCCGCGACCTGATCCAGTCCCGCTTGGCCCCAGCGACTGCACTGACGAACGCTCCGTCATCCGCTTCACTCTTGCCATTAATCGCTCCAAGAGAAAAAGGCGGGGAGCATGCTCTTCGTGCGGGCGAGTTTCTGCAGTCCGCTCCGCTGACTCCGGGCACGTCGTTTGAAACCGAAGGGGACGTTCGCCCAGCGCTGGATCAACCCTCTCCAGAGCCGGTGAATCCTCTCAAAGATCTCGAGCCCGTTGCCGCATCCGTCGTTCAGGAGAAGCCGGCTCCTGTGCCACCTTCGCCTCCAGCCGATGGCGAAACCCGCGGGCTGGAGTGGTACCTGAAGGCCCGCGGCGTCACAAGGCAAGCGGCTGCAGCCCAACCCGCGCGTGCGCCGGCATCCGATAAGCCCGAATTGCTCGGCTACGATCAAACTTCTTCGACCAGTTCATCCGGGACTTCACGCCAGACGAACGAAAAAGACACTGCCCACGAGGAAACGAAAAAAGAAGCCGCGCTCTTCGCGTACATCGAAGGGGAGCAACCCGAATCGGAAGGATCTTCTGGGCGTTTCAGGTTAGGCAAGAAAGCAATCTTCGCTGCGTTCGTTCTGGCGAGTGTCGCGATCGCGGCCGCTCCGCAAGCTCCCTGGCATCCACAAATGCGGGCACTCTGGGCACACGGACAACGCGCCGTTCACGGTTTGCTGAATCCCCAGCTCGTAATAACCAAGCAGGCGCCCACCACGCACGAAGATTTTGGCCGTGCCGGGGATGAATACAAACTCCCGGTCGCCGAAACGATTCCCGATGCCACAACGGACCCATCGCAAATCGAAGTTCTTCCCGTGATCGACCCCACGGCGAAAAAACCGAATACCGACGCCGCCCCTGCGAATCAAACTTCAGCTCCACCGGACCCCTCTGTCCCGGCTCCGGCAGATCAAGGAACGGCGAATCCTGCGCCGGGCACTGGCGGGCAGCAGGTCCCGGTAGTCATTCCTGCCGGTCAACCAGCAACTCCCACCGCCCCAACGACGAATCCGTCAAATTCACAGCCGGCCCCGGTTGTACCCGCTCCCGTCGTGACCACCCCCACGCCAGTACTTACTCCCGCACCCACGACAGCGAAGCCGACGGCCTCGATCCCCAAGCAGGCCCCAGTGCAATACACTCCGGTCGGAAACATTCCTTCCAGCTTGAAAAGTCAGCTCGCACCCAGCGGTCCTGACCCGGTGGGTCCGAAGGTCCCGGGAGGCGCCGCCGCGGCGATCGAGCCGGTTGCGGTTGGCGAGAATGCCGAACGCGCCTTGATTTCCTACCAGCCCATCATCCCTTATCCAGCCACGGCCAAGGGACAGCAGGGCACTGTGATCCTCCAGATCCTCATCGGGCGGGACGGCACTGTGCAGGACGCCAAATTCCTGCAAGGCTCACTCGCCTTTGCCAATGCAGCCATCACCGGAGTCCGCCAATGGAAATTTAAGCCTTACATCCTGAATGGGCGCCCGGTCTCGGTGCAGACGCTGCTCACCATGACATTCACCCCTTCCACCCACTAAATCGTTTGTTATGTTGAGACAAACTGGTCCCACGGTTCTTTTTTACGGGATCCTGTTACCGATGGGGCACAAATCGAGCAGCCGGGGATATTCAGTCTGCATCTAGGGATATAATGAAAAGAGTTTGACTCGAGTTCCTTCCGGAAGAAGATCACAACCAAGATGTCCATGAAAACCAAAGCAGCGATTCTCGTCACATCTTTTGCCGTACTACTGTTCGTGGTTGTAGGTTCGATGGGAGGCGTCCACGCTTCCTCGAACGACGGCGCTTATCGTCAATTGCAGGTTTACAGCGAAGTGCTGTCGCGCGTTCGCAGTGAATACGTCGAAGAGCCCAACATCCCAAAGGTGACCGACGGCGCTCTTCATGGACTTCTTGAGTCTCTCGACTCGAATTCCGCCTATCTCACCCCCGAAGCCTACAAAGCCTTCAAAGCTCACAAGAGCGAAGGCAAAGCCGGAATCGGCGTCGTGATCTCGAAGCGCTTCGGCTACGCGGATATTGTCGCCGTGCTGCCCGGATCCTCGGCCGAGAAGGCTGGGATCGAGTCCACTGACATCTTCGAATCGATCGAAGGCAAAAGCACTCGTGACATGTCGCTGCCTGAGATTCGCAACCTCCTCCTGGGCGCGCCCGGGACGGCTCTGAATGTCGAAGTCGTGCGCGCCCGCCGCGCCGAGCCTCAGAAGATGTCAATCACCCGCGACGCCATCACGATTCCTCCTGTTACCGACAAACTGATGGATGACGGCATCGGTTATGTGAAAGCCGAGGCCCTCAGCAAGGGCAAAGTCCAGGAGATTGCGTCGAAGATCAAGTCGCTGGAAAAAGAGGGAGCCAAGAAAATTCTCCTCGATCTCCGCAACTGCGCCGAAGGCGACGAGCAGGAAGGCATTGCCACCGCCAACCTTTTCCTCAATCACGGGACGATCACTTATCTGCAGGGCCAGAAGTTCCCGCGCCAAGCATTTAATGCCGATCCTGCAAAGGCGATCACCAGTCTTCCAGTCGCGGTCCTCGTCAATCGCAGCACCTCTGGCGCAGCCGAGATCGTTGCTGCCGCTATTCTCGAGAATGCGCGCGGCGACGTAATCGGAGACAAGACCTTCGGCGACGGTTCGGTTCAGAAAACGATCGAATTGCCGGATGGTGGCGCTCTGATTCTCTCGGTTGCGAAGTACTATTCGCCCAGCGGAAAAGCGATTCAGGACACGGCTGTCACGCCGAATGTCGTCGTGGCCGATGCCTCTGATGACGCAATCAGCCCAGATGACGAAGATGGTGCCGCAACTCCGCAAGACGAAGCCAAGCCGAAGAACACCGTCGACGATCAACTGAACAAAGCTATCGAAGTTCTCAAGAGCCACAATAGCTAACCGGAAAATCCGAATTGCAAATGAAGGACGGCCTCTGCGCCGTCCTTCATTTCTTTCCGGCAACTTCCGGCCCTTCTGTTATCGTTGAAGCACCCATACAATTCATCGCATTTCGACCGAGGCCTGGTTCTCTAAATGGAGACGATCACAAAGTCCTTCAGTTCGCTCGTATCTCTGTTTCTGATCTCCGCATTAGCTGTTCTCGTCGTTTATCGCGTGTTCCGCGATCCCAAAGCGTCGGATAAGCCGCGTCGCCTCGAGTTCGACGTCAACGAAATCGGGCGCTTCACCTATCTCCAACTCGCAATCGTCAGCCTGCTCAGCTTGTTTGTCGAGATGCTGATGATTCGCTGGGTCTCCTCCGAAATCCGGATCTTTGCTTACTTCAAGAATTTCGTCTTGGTCGCGTGCTTTCTGGGATTCGGCCTGGGGTGCTATCTCTCCCGCCGCCGCGTCCTCTTGTTCGCGATGATCGCTCCACTGCTCTTGCTGACGATCATCCTGAAAACGCCGATCTCTCCGCTTCGCCGGACTATGGAAGCTTTACCGCTCTTATTAGGAGGAGGCGTCGAGGTTCACGTGTGGGGCGTTCCCGCCATGCCGGCCAGTTGGACCGGGATGATTCTCGCCATGATCGTGGTCGTTCCCCTATTCGCGGTAATTGCCACAACCTTCATCCCCTTTGGTCAATTAGTGGGATCGTATCTGGAGAACGCGCCCAACGGCGTTGCCGGATACACCGTGAATGTGCTGGCCAGCATCGCCGGAATCGCCGGATTCACATTTCTCTGCTTTCTGCACCAGCCGCCCTGGGTCTGGTTCATCGTGGCGGGCATCTTCTCCCTGTGGGTATTCTGGCGTCACGCCGACTCGCGGAAGGCTCTGGCCGCCACTTTTCTCGCCTGCATCGTTCTGCTGGCTATTCCCGATCATCGACATGCGAGCACGTACTGGTCGCCATACCAAAAGCTCGTTCTTCAGCCGATTACGTCCAATGGCGAACTGCAATACTATTCGCTGACGACGAATGGCTCCTGGTACCAGAAGATCCTGAATCTCTCTCCCGAATTCGTCGCCTCACATCAAGATGTTTTCCGGGAGCACCCGATCGACGAAAACGCCTACAACATGCCCTACCATTTCTATCCATCGCCGCCGTCGGTGCTGGTTCTGGGTGCCGGAATGGGCAACGACGTTGCCGCCGCGCTGCGCAATGGAGCCGGCCGCGTCGAGGCTGTCGAGATTGATCCCGTTATTCTCGATCTGGGCCGGGAACTTCACTTCGAACATCCCTACCAATCGCCGCGCGTCCACGTCGTTCTCAACGACGCCCGCAATTACATCGAGAACAGCCACGATCACTTCGATCTGATTCTGTTTTCCCTACTCGATTCACACACTACGACTTCACACTTCACAAACATCCGCATCGACAATTACGTCTATACGCGCGAGGCGCTTCATCGCGTGAAGCAGTTGCTCACGCCAGACGGTCTGCTGGTCGTCAAGTTTCAGGTCGATAATCCCTGGATCGCCGGACGTCTCTTCCGCCTGATGCGCGACACCTTCGGCCAGGATCCGGTTCAATTTCAGACCGACATCGGCGGCTTCGACACCTCAGGCCGCTTCTTCGTCGGAGGATCCCGCGAACGCCTCGCAAGAGTCACGGCGGAGCCATGGCTCGCACACTATCTCGCCACGCACGGCAACATGCCGCTCGAATCCGCCAGCCTGACCACCGACGACTGGCCGTACTTCTATCAGCACGAGCCCGGCCTGCCCATCAGCGTGATTCTCGTGTCGATCGCCGTGCTCATTATTTTCGGATGGTTCCTGCGCCAAACCAGCGGCGAGGGCGCGCGCCTCGATCTACATTTCATGTTCCTGGGCGCCGGATTCATGCTGCTCGAAGCCCAGATCGTCAGCAAGATGGCACTGCTGTTCGGCACAACGTGGGTCGTGAACGCAGTGGTTGTGTCTGGCCTCCTCTGCCTGATTGTCGCCGCGAACCTCGTCTACGAGTCCTTCCGCCGCATTCCTCTAGCCATCGCGTATGCCGGACTATTTCTCTCACTGGCCGTGATGTACGTCTTGCCGCTCGAGAAACTCTTCTATGAATCGTGGCTTCTGCGCGGCGTGCTTTCTACTCTCGCCCTCTGCACTCCGGTCTTCTTCGCGGGAATCATCTTCATCTCAAGCTTCGCCCGTGCCGGATTCCGCGGCAGCGCTCTCGGATCGAACCTCTTCGGCTCGCTCATCGGCGGCTTGCTCGAATCCTGTTCACTCTGGTTCGGGCTCAAGTCGCTGACGATTCTGGCCGCGCTCCTCTACATCGGCTCCGCCATCTTCCTGCACAGACAATCATCAGCGGGAGCAGAACAACAGGAAGCAGCCCCAACCTTGGTCACTCAGACAAAATGACGTGTTTACTCGAAGCGCGAGACTTTGAAACTCGAAACCTGAAACTCGAAACTCCGATTTCCTTCGTGTTCCTTAGTGTCCTTTGTGGTGAGCTCCTTCGGCCGCCGTCAGCGCCCCAAAACCCCAAGTGCTATCCTGACCATAACTCCCGATGAAGTCGCTTTACGAAGATCTTCCTGAGGTCGAGATCGGCGGACGCCGTCTCGTCGGCCGTGTCCTGTTCGGCCTACTCGTCTTGATCTCCGTACTCGTCGGTGCAACCGCCGGCCTGCTTCTCGTCTATACGACCGACCTGCCACAGGTCGACGCCCTCGAGGCATATCGCCCCAGTTCGATCACGGAACTCTACGACGACCACGGCCGCGTGATCGGATCATTCGCTCTCCAGCGCCGCGTCGTTGCCAGCTACGACGACTTTCCTCCCGTCCTGCGCAACGCGCTGGTCTCGATCGAAGACAAGGATTTCTACAGCCACTCCGGAATTAATTTCTGGCGCATCGTGGGCGCCGCCTACCGCGACATCGAATCCGGCGGCAAAGTACAGGGCGCATCCACGCTCACCATGCAGCTCGCCCGCAATCTCTTCCTCTCGCCCGACCGCCGCTGGCAGCGAAAGGTGCAGGAAGCGATGCTGGCGATCCAGATCGAGCGCCACTTCACCAAGCCGCAGATCTTTACTCTCTATGCCAACCAGATTTTTCTCGGACACGGTGTCTACGGCTTCGAAGCTGCCTCTGAGTTTTATTTCAGCAAGCCTGCCAAGCAGCTGACGTTGGATGAAGCCGCCCTCCTCGCCGGACTACCGAAGGGCCCGACCGTCTACTCGCCGATCACGCATCCCGACCGCGCCGTAAAGCGCCGCAATCTCGTGATCAACGCCATGCTCGAAGATGGCAAGATCACCGCCTCGCAAGCTGACGAGGCCCGCTCTGCTCCGCTCGTCCTGCATCTCGCGCACGACCCGAATTCCCTCGCGCCTTATTTCGTCGAGGAAGTCCGCCGCTATCTCGAAAGCAAATACGGCACGGACCAGGTTCACGAAGGCGGCCTGAAGGTCTACACCTCGCTCGACGTCGACATGCAGAAGGCCGCAAATCAGGCCGTACTCGACGGTGTCGCCGCCTACGAACGCCGTGGATGGAAAGGTCATCTCGAAAACATCGCTGATGAAGGCGTTCCGCTCGCTAAATATTCGCATCCCGACTGGGACGATGAGCCCGAGGTCAACGGATACATTCATGCCCTCGTCACGTCTTCGGGAACCGGAATTGCCACGCTCAAATTCGGCCGCTACACTGCCGCTCTCTCGCAGCCCGATGTCGCCTGGACCGGGCAGAAACTCGCCAATATTCTTAAGACCGGAGACATCTGCTACGTCAAGATTCTCTCGCTCGGCACAAACGGCGCGGCTCACGTGAGCCTCGAGCAGGATTCCGGTGCTCAAGGAGCCTTACTCGCCATCGACAACGCAACTGGCGGCATCAAGGCTCTCGTCGGGGGACGCGACTTCAATGAATCCAAGTTCGACCGTGCCACGCAAGCGCTGCGGCAGGTCGGATCCTCCTTCAAGCCCTACGTCTACACAGCGGTCATCGACGGCGGCGCAACTCCGGACGACACGATCCTCGACGAACCGGTCAGCTTCGACACGCCGTCTGGCCCATATACTCCGCACAACTATGACGAAAAGTTTGAAGGCATCATCACACTGCGCCGCGCCCTCGCGCAGTCGCGCAACATTCCCGCGCTAAAGCTCGCGAACAAAGTTGGAATTCAAGATGTCATCGACTATGCTGAGCGCTTCGGAATTACCTCGAAGCTTCCACCGTATTTGCCGATCGCGCTCGGATCGGCCGAAATCACGCTTCTCGAGCAAACCGCAGCCTACAGCGTCTTTCCCAATGACGGCGTCCGCGTGACTCCGCGCTACATCACGCGCGTCACCGACTACGAAGGCCGCGTCCTGGAAGAAGATTTTCCAGACGTGAAAGACGTTGTCAGCCAACGCACCGCGCGAATCATGACCTCAATGTTGCGTGAAGTCGTGCTCCACGGCACGGGCGTTGCGGCCTCGAAGCTGCCGTTTCCCGTCGCCGGGAAAACGGGTACAACCAACGACTTCACCGATGCCTGGTTCGTCGGATTTTCGCCAACCGTAAGTTGCGGAGTCTGGGTCGGCTATGACGAAAAGAAATCTCTTGGCGCGAAAGAAACCGGAGCCCGCGCCGCCCTGCCCATCTGGATGAGTTTCATGACGACAGCTATGTCCGGCAAAGACCCCGGCGAATTCCAGCCGCCGCCGGTAAGTCCGCACGCCGTAGCCCAAAAAATCGACACTCCCGACAACGCCCCAGCCGCAGAAGAATCGCACTAATAGTCGCCGACCGCCTCACACCCCAGCGCCGGCGCGAGCGCGTCTCGCGCTCGCAACCCAAAGCGTCTATCATGCCGAGGGATTTCTCACCGATCCTAAGAGGAAATCATGCGCAACGTCGCTTTGCCTGTTTTTATCGCTCTAGCATTTCTCTGCGCCGCAACCTGGCCGTCCCAGGCGCAATCCAAATCTCAGTCCAAATCCGTGATCGAGAGAGTCCTCCAATTCCAGCAGGACGCCTGGAATCGCCACGACCTCGATGCCTTCATGTCGGGCTACTGGAACTCTCCGAACCTCACGTTCTTCTCAGGAGGAAAAGAAAATCACGGCTGGCAAGCCGCCATGGACCGTTATAAAGCTAACTACACGAGTCCTGGCCACGAGATGGGTAAGCTGGACTTTTCCGATCTGCGCGTTGAAATGCTAGGTCCCGACGCAGCCTTCGTCCGAGGCGCATGGCATCTAACGATGTCGGACGGCAAAACGCCCCACGGCCTCTTCACGCTAGTCTTCCGGAAATTCCCCGATGGTTGGAAGATCATCCACGACCACACCTCCGCCGCAGATTAAATGCGAAAACCACAAAGCACGTGAAGTCACACAAAGGGAATTTTTTAGATGTTTCCTTCGTGGTACTTCGTGTCCTTTGTGGTTAAAAAGGCTTTACTTCCGAACCCGCACCTGAACCCGGCAACCGTCAGGCAGACTCCCATTCAGCAATTCGATCCGCCCGCCGCGCACGATTCCTTCAAGTTCCTGCGGTGCAGCCGCAACTGGAGCCGCCGCCCGCGCGCGTCCCATGCCCTTATCCATCGCCTCATTCGCCAGCCGATCCGCTTCCTGATTGTGCTCGCGCAACGCATGCCCGATCGAGAACCATTTCAGTTGCCCGATCAACTCCTTAGCCCGCCCATGCAAATCCTGCAGCGTCGGATTCTTCACCTTATAGATTCCCTTGATCTGCCGCACCAGCAACTCCGAATCGCTGATCACCTTCAGCGCCTTCGGCCCATGCTGAAGTGCGTACTCCAGCGCGGCAATCAGCCCCTGATACTCCGCAAAATTGTTGGTCTGATGTCCGAGATATTCGCTGAGCGCCGCGACCTTCCTGCCAGACTCATCCTTAATCACAACTCCATAGCCGGCAGGCCCAGGATTCCCCCGCGCCCCGCCGTCGCTGTGCGCAACCAGGAAATGCTCAGGTGGATTCTCGCGGAGGTCGAATAAATCTCTTGAAGAAGAAGTTGGAGACATTTCTAAAGTCTAATTCCCCCGTGATCCTAAATGTCCCCTGTGCACGAAAAGAAAGTCGCAGTGAAGCGGAGTTCACCGTCCCGCCGCAAGCCGAGTTGCTAGCCGCGCCGGAAGCTGCGCCGCAAAGATTCGATCCTGCGCCGCCTTCAAATTGTAGGGAGTCCGATGAAACTCCACGACCTGCTCCTCGGTATCGTAGAGTGCGAACGCTGCCCGCCAGTCCCCATCGCGCGGCTGCCCGACCGATCCCGGATTAATCAAATAGCGCGCTGTCGACTTCAGCTGCATCTGCACCGACTCCGCCTGCCCCACCGTCCGATACTCCGGACGAAACCCATCCGCCGCCGATCCGTTCGCAAAGAATCCTCCCTGCAAGTGCGTATGCCCGAAAAACGTCAACGGCATCGTCAGCGTGATCAACGGCGCAAGTGCATCGCCCAGCGAGACCACGTACTCATCCTCATCATTCGGCGAACCATGCACTAGCTGCACGTCAGGAAAATCCGGCAACGACACCGGACCATGGGGCAGAGCCTTCAGCCACTCGAAATTTTCCGGCGTCAGCTCATTGCGCGTCCAAATCGCGGCCGCCGCTGCCATCGGATTGAAGTCGTCCAGATCCATGATCCCCGTCGCCGCCTTGTCATGATTTCCGCGCACGAAAGTCTTCCCAATCTCGCGCGACCGGCTCGTCACTTCATTGGGGCTGGCCCCGTATCCCACGATGTCGCCCAGGTTGACGATCGCGTCAAACGATGGAGCATTCGCGAGGCACGCATCAAGCGCCTCAAGGTTGGCATGGATGTCGCTCAGCAGCAGTATGCGCACGGATCACCGGACAAGTTGCCGATTATAGCCCGACTTTCGAGCTAACGTATTCCACCCGAATTCTTGCTCTTATAGAATCCTCAAAATGAAATGGCAGTTCAAAGATCGGCCTCCTGCCTGGGCATGGATCCTCGCTGTGCTTTTGATGCTGAACATCGCTCTACAAATTGCATCTGCCTACGGCGTCCCGCGTTGGGCGCCCATCCATCCCGACCCCATACACTCTTATGCGATCCATTATCAGGGAGGCCCAACCTACTTCGTTCAACCGTGGCTCGGAGTGTATTTCGATTACGGTTTCGAAGCTGCTTTCGGCCTTCTGGCACTCTTCATTCTGTTGTTATTTCTGAATCGAGACAAACTCGAGCGGGTAAGCTAGGAATTCACCACCGGACACCTCGCCCAATGCCCCTTCGCCACCTCGACTAGCGGCGGCAATGCCCGCGCACACTCGGCAATCCGCGAATCGCACCGCGGCTCAAACGCGCATCCCTGAGGCAGCGCCTGCAGCCCCGGCACCGTTCCCTCAATCGTCTCCAGCGGACGGCTGCGGTCCGTCTTCAAGTCCGGCACCGCATGCAGCAACCCGCGCGTATAAGGATGCGCCGCCGCCTGAAAGATATCCCGCTTTGCCCCAAGTTCTACCAAGCATCCCGCGTACATCACCGCCACACGGTCGGCCACCTGCGACACCACGGCGAGATCATGCGAGATGAAAAGCATCGCCAGCCCGAACTTCGCTCGCAGCTCCGCGAGCAATTCCAGGATTTGCGCCTGAATCGTCACGTCCAGCGCCGTTGTCGGCTCATCCGCAATCAGCAGCTTCGGACGATTCACGATTGCCATCGCAATCATGATGCGCTGCCGCATGCCTCCCGACAGCTGATGCGGATAATCCCGCGCCCGCCGCTCCGCATCCGGAATCGCCACATCGTTCATGGCTTCGACCGCGCGTTGCCACGCCTCAGTCTTCGAAACATCCTGGTGCGCGGCCACCGCCTCCGCTATCTGATCTCCCACTCGCATCACGGGATTCAGCGCGGTCATCGGCTCCTGAAAGATCATCGTCATACCCGATCCCCGCAGCAGCCGCATCGATTCGTCGCTGATCGTCGTGAGATCTCGCGGGTCGGCCCCGTTCTCGGCAAATAAAATCTCTCCCGTTACGCGCGCCTGAGACGGTAATAGCCGCATGATGGCCAGCGATGTAATCGATTTCCCGGACCCCGATTCCCCCACCAGCCCCAACACCTCCCCGGCCGCAATCGAGAAGCTGAGGTCGCGTACCGCTGGCAAGACTTTCGTGGAGCCGGCGCTCTGCCCCGCGCTTCCAGCGACGGGGAATCCGATATTCAGTTGTCGAATGTCCAGCAGGGAAGCCACGAATCCATGGTAGCAAGTCACCGCCCCATTCGCCGATCCGTGAGTATTCTTCAGTGCAGCAGCCATCCCGTCGTGGCGCCAGCGATGATCAGCTTCACCAGCCACCCCGCTCCATAAGAGGTCACAAAAACGCGATGCAGTTTCATGAATGCCGCATTAGTGAGCAGCATCGGCAACGGTCCAATCAGCCAGATCGAAATGGCCAACCCGAGCGCACTACCAATGGAATGAATCTTGAGCCAGCCGCAAAGAACCGCGAATACGGCACAAGTCAGAAATGGGAGAGGGCTCGTGAGCGCGATCGCCTTCATCTCCGATCCCTTCCGCCAGACCTCAGGATAGGTAAACCGCCTATGGATCCAGTCTCCTGCAAACAACCAGTCGGTCATCGAGGTCACAATGCCAGCGCCGACCGTGATCAACACCACTCGCGTCCATTCCATAAGGATTTCTCCTCTATGGAAGAAGGATTCTATCGCGAAGGAAATCTTGGATCGTCGAAAATTGAGAACCGAAAGCCGGAAAGCGGCTGCGGCTGCCTGAATCTTGCCACCCCGTCACCGCATCTCTTACAGTACTGTTATGAGCAAGATTCACATTCCTACGCCTTTGCGGCAGTATGTGGGCAAGCAGGCTTCCGTTGACGTCCAGGGATCGACCGTCGGCGAGGCCATGAACGCGCTGGTGGCACAGCATCCGGACCTGCGAAAGCACCTCTACACCGAAGACGGCAAGCTTCGCGCCTTCGTCAATCTCTACGTCAACGACGAAGACATCCGCTACCTGCAGAAAGAAGCCACTGCACTCAAAGACGGTGATAACATTTCGATCGTGCCTTCCATCGCCGGAGGCGCGGCCTAAGCCGTTCATGAACCCTGAAGCTCACAAACGAGAACAAAGCCGCCAATCGAGTGGCCTTCGTGTAACTTCGTTTGCTTTGTGGTTTGAAAAACCCGTCGTAAAGCCCACCGCTCGAATGCGCTGTTGTCCACCCTGTCGCTAATTCCGGGGATCGCGTAGCTCGTCGATCAAAGCTCAAAGAGGATATATGGCCACCACCACAACCGAAGTTCCTGTAACACTCAATAAAGACGAGATCCTGCGCTACTCGCGCCACCTGATCATGCCCGAGGTCGGTATGGAGGGTCAGCAGAAGCTCAAAGCCGCGCGGGTGCTCTGCATCGGCACCGGCGGTCTTGGATCGCCGCTAGCCTTATATCTCGCGGCGGCCGGTGTTGGCACGCTCGGCCTCGTCGATTTCGACGTGGTGGACTACACCAACCTGCAGCG
>DATEJO010000050.1:0-41162 GCA_035277905.1 Candidatus Sulfotelmatobacter sp. | reverse complement strand
TGCTGTACAGAAGCCTGCGGCCCGATAATTCCGGGCCGCCAGACAGCCGAGGCGGCTGTCCCTACACGAGTCACACGATTCGGGCTACCAGGTCGTAGTCGTGGGATTCGGTAATTTGGCAGCGGTAGAACCGACCGGGCTTCGGATCGAGATCTTCCGGAAAATCGTTGACGAAGACTTTGCCGTCGATCTCGGGGGCGTGCATGGGAGTGCGGCCTTCTAGCAGCAACTCGGATTCTTCCGATTCGCCTTCGAGCAGGAGATCGAACTGGCGCCCGACGAGAGCTTTCTTTTTCTTCTTGCTGATCTGGCGCTGGATCGACATCAGGTGCTTGCGGCGGCGTTCGATCTCGCGCGGGGAAACTTTCTTTTCAAGCTCGTAAGCTTTGGCGCCATCCTGATCAGAGTAGGAAAATGCTCCCATCCAATCGAATCGGGCTTCGCGCACGAGTTCGCAGAGTTCCTCGAATTCTTTCTCGGTCTCGCCAGGGAAGCCGACGATGAACGACGTGCGTAGCGTCAGGTCAGGAATGGTGCGGCGCATCTTTTCGATCGAACGCAGGAAAACGTCGGCGCCTCCGCCGCGCTTCATGCGCTTGAGGACCGAAGCAGACGCGTGCTGCAAAGGCACATCCATGTACGAGCAGATCTTCTCGTGTTCGGCGATCGTGTCGAGCAACTTGCCCGTGATCTTGTTGGGATAGGCGTAAAGAAAACGAACCCAGCGAAGATCCTCGATGGCGGCCAGTTTTTCGAGAAGCAGCGCAAGGCCATCTTTCAGGCCGAAGTCTTCGCCGTAACAGGTGGTGTCCTGGCCGATCAGAGTGATCTCGCGAACTCCGGATTGCGCGAGGCGCTCGGCCTCGGCGATCACCGACTCAAAACGTCGGGACCGAAATTGTCCACGAAGCTGGGGAATAATGCAGAAGGTGCAGGGATGATCGCAACCTTCGGCGATTTTGATGTACGCCATGTGCCCGGGCGTGGCGAGCACACGCGGGGTAGCGTCGTCGTATAGATAATTCGGCAGATCGCTGACCGCTCCGTCCCATGATTCGCGTGAGAAGCGTCCCTGGGCGGTGCGGGAGTCTCCTTCGGGCCGCGAGCCGAGGATGACGAATGGCGAATTGGGCTGCGGCGTGGGCGCAACTCCGGTGGCGGAGAGGATCTGTTCCAGTTCGCCGGTTCCAACAACGGCGTCGACTTCAGGAATGTCTTTGCGGATTTGGTCGCGGAAGCGCTCAACCAGGCATCCGGCGACCACCAATTTTTTCGCCTTGCCTGCCGTCTTGTGACCGGCCATTTCAAGGATCGTGTTGACGGATTCCTGCTGGGCGCTGTCGATAAAGGAACAGGTGTTGACCACGATGACGTCGGCGTCCTCCGCGCGGCGGGTGAGTTCGGCTCCGGCACGCGAGAGCAGGCCCATCATGACCTCGCTATCCACGAGGTTCTTGGGGCAGCCGAGGCTGACGAAGCCCACCTTTTGAGGGCGGGACGAAGGGGCAGTCTCCGGAGGAGCTATCCTGCTAACTTCGGGAGAACCGCTGACAGTGAGGTCTTTTACAGGCATGGAATCTTTCTATTTTAGCATTCGGCCTCGGGCAACTTCGCCGCAGGCGGTGGGTTCAAACGCGGTAATCTGCTAAGAACTCAACGCAATGGGATGGGGGCCGTGACGCGGCAGCGTAAACCCCCGAGGTACTCGGGGCAGGTTTTTGTGGATTTAAACAGCCGCTGTCGTGCTAGGCTTAACTCTCCGCGTTGCAATTTGCAGAGAACCGCCTCGTCGGGAGGGGAAATGTCCGTGAAACGGCTGTGGGTTGCGGTCGTGTTTGTGGTGTCGTTGTCCGCCATGTCGGCGGTTGCGCAGGACGGGCACAACGAAATCGGCGGCTTTGTCGGGCGTATCTTCATCAGCGACCAGGGGATCACGGGTGCGACGTTCCTGGATCCGACCATTCACTCCGGCAAGGGACTAACCTTCGAAGGCGAGTTCGCGCACCGTTTCTTCGTGACCCCGATCTTCTCCGTGGCCGGTGAAGCGGTGGTGGCCTACAACCCCGATGAAGATCTCAACGGCGGGTCGTACGGCAATGCTGTAGTTCCAACGCAATATAAGCAGCTTTTCGTTACGCCGGCGGTTCGCGTGAATCTTTTTCCGACCACAGCGGTTTCGCCCTGGGTAAGCATTGGAGGTGGTTTCGGTCATTTCAGCCAGGCAAGCACGCTCGTGTACGGGGGAACAAACCCGGGGAAAAACACGACGACCGGAGTAATTGAGGGCGGCATAGGACTGGACGTGCGGGTTTGGAAAGCCTTGAGTTTGCGTGGCGAAGTCCGCGACTTCTGGTCCGGCGAGCCGGATTTTCCGCTGGCCCCGACGGGCAAGACGCGGCAGCACAATTTCTTTGTCGGCGGCGGAGTGTTCTGGAGGTTCTAGAAAGCCTCTGACAGTTTCAAAAGACGGCGCCTGAAAGCGCTGTTTTTTTATGCCGTTCACGGCACGCGTAAACGCGTGCCCTGATACGAATCACGTCTTCACCAGATATTGGCAGCCTTCAACTTCTTTCCTCAGCGGTCCTTTGCAGCAAGCTCTACTTCGCCGTACAACTCCGGCAGGCGCTGCGCGTCGTTGACGGAGTTTCCGAAGCGGGCAGATTCGTAGACGCTGGTGAAGCGTGAAACAGGCTCGCGAAGGCGGTCGTCCTCAATTCCCTCGACGAATTCCTGCGGAGTTTGGGCGGGGGATTTCTGCGGTCCGCGGCGGGCCACAGTGCGCGCCATCCGTTCATACCACATGGCGGCGGCTTGTTCTGGCGAGCGCTCCGGATGCGAACGCAGCGAATGATCGTGCAGCCAGCGCGCGATGCGTCCTAAATTGGCCAGCAAAAGAAGCAGTAGCGCGGCCGCGATCCCGGCGATGGCCCAGCGGGCTGGCGAGTGTTGGACGCGGTCCTGGCTACGTCCGGCCCAGTGCAGCATTGAGTCGTACTTGATGCGTCCCCAATTACGCGCATTCTCCCAGAAATTCTTGGTTCCATTGATCGCGGTCTGGCCGAGTATGAACTGGTGCGCGCTGTCGTAGCTGACGATCCAGTCGCGCCAGAAAGAGGCCATCGCGTCGACGTAGAGAGCGAGGCGGCCCCATCCTTGCGGAGTTCCGGCCGCTCCACCAGGTGTGGGATCAAACATTTGCCAGCCATATCCGGGAAAGTAAGCTTCGACCCAGGAATGGGCGTCTTTGGCGCGGATGACATAGTTGCCGGTAAGGTCGTTGAATTCATCGCTGCGGAATCCGTTCACGACGCGCGATGGAATTCCCAATTCGCGCAGCATGACCGCCATAGACGACGCGAAGTACTCGCAGTGTCCCTGCTTGCGATCGAACAGGAAATAGGCGATGGGATCTTTTTGTGCGGTGCGCGGCAGTTCGAGGGTGTAGCCGTAGTGGCCGCGAAGATATTGATCGATGGCTGCGGCACGATCGAAGTTGTTGCTGGCCGAGCGCGTGATCTGTGTCGCAAGGCGCGCAATCCGGGGATCGAGATCCGGCAAGTGGAGATAGGCTGCGGCAATTTGGGGCGGATAGTCACGCCCTGCCGTGCGCAATTCCGACGGGATTGGATTGGCGATATCGGAGGTGGCGTCGTAGCGGCTGATCGTGTGGCGTGGATCGAAATCGTAAACAGCGCCGCCGAGATCGGCCGCGAGCAAGCGGTATTGTCCGTGAATGCTGTGAGCCCACGGAGCGAGGAAGAAGACGTTGGTGCCGATGGGCTCCATCAGCACGCGGTAGTGAATGAGGTGTTGGCGGGCAAGAGCTCCGTTGAGGAAAACTCCCATCGCGCCGCTGCTGCGCGGCAGCAAAAAATTATTGTCGGGCGTGTGTTGAAGGACGAACTGCTCGGGCGGATTGGACCAGGTTTGTCCATCGAAGTTGGCGAGAGAGATTCCGCGCCAGTGAATGTCGTAGTGGCCGCTGGTATCGCCATCGATCTGGACATGCATCACCACTGCGTTGGACTGCTGAATCTGGCCGATCTGGCCGAGGCGCACATGATCGCTGAATCCGGAAGAGAAGTCGTTGCCGAAGGAATATCCGCCAAGGTAGCCCGCGGACATGCGGGGAATCACGAAGAACAGGGCCGCGCCGGCGACCAGGATCATTGCGACCAGGGCCGGTGCGACCCGCGCGAGAGCGAAGGCGAAGCGGCGATGCTCGCCGGGATCGGCAGAATGCCTGGCTTGCACATCGGCAGAACGGCCGGAGCGGCGCATTTCCATCAGGATGAAGGTCGCGACGGCCATCAGCATGAAGGCGGCGAAAGAAAACAGGAAGATGCTGTTGACGGTCAGCACTGCAGACGCCAGCACCATCAGAAAGGCCAGAATGGCAAGCGTCAGGTAGTCGCGCTCTCGGCGGATCGAGAACATCCGGACCACGACCCCGAACAGAGCGAGATGCACTGTGGCAGGAAGAAATCCGCGCGAGAAAAGAAAATAATCGATCGTGAAGAAGAGCAGATAGGCTAGGGAGAGTGGTGTTGTCCAGCGGTCGGAGATGACGAATTTCTTACGCTTGGCCAACAGATATCCGCGTACAGCGAGCGCCACCCCAACGAGCGTGGTGGAGGGAAGGTCGAGACCTCCGGTGGCTGCCAGTGTTCCAAAACCAGTTACTACAAGCATATAGATAGCAAGCTCGAAGTAATGGTCGATGGCTCGCTGGAGCGGCACCGCGACGAATTTTGGGGAGAGTGAAAGCATTCAAAGACTTCAAGGTTTTAAGGTTTCAAAGTTTCAAGGTATGCGTCTGTTCGCGCTTTGCCTGCACTTCAGGCTTCGTCTTCGAGCGTGGGCGACTGCCTCAGCAATCTTTGAGCTTTGAAACTTTGACACTTCGAAACCTCGAAACGTTGAAACGTTGCCTTTATTGTTCGGCATCGTCTCCAAGAAAGGAAGGGGTGAGGAGCGAATTCTTGCACCGAAGGTCACTTGCGGGTGACGGCGCGGTCCGCGGCGGGCAGCCGGAAAATTCGGGAATGCTATTATGGTCAGTCGGGCATCGGTCTCACGCGACGTACTCTCGCCAACCCCGCCAGGTCCGGAAGGAAGCAACGGTAACGAGCTCTTGCGTGTGCAGTGAGTTCCCGGTGCCTGACTAAGTTTTTCACAGCAACCTCCCGCGGTTCTAGCCCGTCTGATTTACCTGTTTTTTACATCCCTTTACGACTCTTTGCGCAAGAATGGTGTTTACGAGCATCCATAGGGAGTAGGGCGCGCAGCTTTCCATCATCGGCCCCGAAGGAGGAACATGAAGCGCAATCATACTTCTCCCGCACCGCATGTCACGATCCGTGTTTCCGGCAAATTGTTCCGCGGACACTTGAACGCTCTCGATCAACTCGTTGAATCTGCGGCCGAATGCAGGCTGTGGCCTCTCTTAAGTCTGTCCCAACTGGAAGAACTGGATCGCGATGCGATTGCCTACCTGATCGATGGGGAAGCCCGGCGCTTCGGGATCATCTCGTGCCCGAACTTTATCCGCGAATGGATGGAGGATGAGAGGGAACGGGCCGCAGCTTGACCGAATCGACTTTACGTTGCTCCAACTGTTGACCGGGCGTGTAACTTCGGTTAGACATTCTGCTGCCTATCCTTCAAAATACAGGGTTTCCTAAATTCAGGAGCCCTCATTGACTACACCTCTTCGCGCCAAAATCAGCGCGTTGGGCACGTATTTGCCTCCGCGCGTCCTTACCAACGCCGACCTCGAAAAAATGGTCGACACAACCAACGAATGGATTCTCGAGCGAGTCGGAATCCGCGAGCGCCATCTGGTCGATAAAGGCATTGCCGCCAGCGATCTTGCGGTTGCGGCGGTGAGGAATCTGCTGGAGAAGCATCCCTTCGATCTGCAGGAAGTGGATCTGATTATTGTCGGAACGGTAACACCCGACATGATGTATCCGTCGACTGCGTGTCTCGTCCAGCACAAACTCGGAATCGAGAACACATGGGGATTTGACGTGTCAGCGGGCTGCTCCGGGTTTTTATTCGCGCTGAATACTGGAGTCAAGTTTGTCGAGTCGGGACGATACAAGAAAGTGCTCGTGATCGGATCCGACGTGAACTCCTCGATGACCGACTATACCGATCGCGCCGTGTGCATCATTTTTGGCGACGGAGCAGGAGCGGTTCTGCTGGAGCCCTCCGAAGATAGCAGCGGTGTCATCGACCACGTGGCGCAGATTGAAGGCATGGGCGGGCAGTATTTGTTTATGCCGGGAGGGGGCAGCTTGAATCCGGCGAGTCATGCGACGGTCGATAAAAAAATGCATTACATTCATCAGGATGGAAAGAATGTCTTCAAGTATGCCGTGAAGAAAATGGCGGAAATGACCGAGCGCATCCTGGAAAGAAATCAGCTGACGGGAAAAGACATCGATTGCTTCATTGCGCACCAGGCGAACAGGCGCATTATCACAGCAACAGCCGACCGGCTGGGAATGCCGGAGGAGAAAGTCATCATCAACATTGATCGCTACGGCAATACGACGGCCGGGACGATTCCGCTCGCGATGCAAACGGCCCTGGAAGAAGGCAAGCTGAAGAAAGGCGATCTGCTGCTGATTGCTGCGGTGGGGGCAGGATTCACGTCGGGAGCGACGCTGCTGCGCTGGGCGTTCTAGAAGTAGTTTCGAGTGTCAGGTTTCGAGTTTCGAGTTCTGGTCCAAAACGTAGTGTTCGCGATTGAACTTTAAGAGATGGAAACGTTTGCCTCTGGAAGATGATGCAGAAATTAAGGCAATCGCTCGGAGTAGAACTCGAAACTAGAAACCCGAAACTTGAAACTAGTTTCCTGAAACCTTGCCGTCGTTAGACTTTCTCTCCGCAATCCTTCACAATAATTCGAATCATCACAGGGGTTCTCATTGACGAAACCGATCCGCGCCAAAATCAGCGCCTTAGGCACGTATGTGCCTCCCCGCCTTCTAACCAACGCCGATCTTGAGAGGATGGTCGACACCAGCAATGAATGGATCATGACCAGGGTCGGAATCCGCGAGCGGCACGTTGTCGACAAGGGCGTTGCCACGAGCGATTTGGCGACAGAAGCGGCGCGGAAGGCACTGGCGCAACGAGGACTCGCTCCGGCGGATATAGAGACGATCATTGTCGGAACGGTTACGCCCGACATGTTTTTTCCGTCAACCGCGTGCGTGGTGCAGGACAAGCTCGGCGCCAAAGGCGCATGGGGATTCGACATTTCGGCGGCCTGCTCGGCGTTCTTATATTCGATACAGGTTGGGGCGCAGTTCATTTCGACCGGCGCGCACAAGCGGGTGATGGCGATCGGATCGGATGTTATGTCGTCGATCATCGACTATACGGATCGAGCGACGTGCGTGATCTTTGGCGACGGCGCGGGTGCGGCGATCCTGGAGCCAGCGGAAGACGATTCGGTTGGGCTGATTGATTTCATCCACGAAGTTGACGGATCGGGCGGGCAGTACTTGTATATGCCGGGCGGGGGCAGTAAGCATCCGAGCAGCAAAGAAACGATTGAGAAGCGCATGCACTATGTGCATCAGGATGGCCAGCAGGTCTTCAAGTTCGCCGTGCGCAAGCAGACGGAGCTCTGCCTGAAGCTGTTGGAGCGGAATGGGCTGAAGGGATCCGATGTGGATGTTTTCATTCCACATCAGGCGAACCTGCGGATCATCAACGCGACCGCCGAGCGGCTCGGGCTGCGGCCGGAAAGCGTCGTGGTTAATATTGACCGCTACGGCAATACGACGGCCGGGACGATCCCGCTCGCGATGAATACGGCAATGGAAGAAGGCAAGCTAAAAAAGGGAAGCCTGGTGCTGCTGGCGTCGGTGGGAGCGGGATTTACGATCGGGGCGACGCTGCTGCGCTGGGCGTTCTAGAGGCAAGTTTCGAGTGTCGGGTTTCGAGTTTCAAGCTCCGCCGCTAGCGTCCATCCTAGGTTTGCGAGGGAGACTTCAGGTTTTACGAATTTCAAAAGAAAAAGGCAGTTCGCATCAGAACTCGAAACTCGAAACTTGCTTCTCGATGACGTTCGTAACTCTCTTCCGTGCATTTTCCATAGCAACGCTCGCAGGTGGCTGGTATCGTCGACGAACGCTCGCTCCAGTCGGGAGGACGGCGGGCGTGTACGACCATGACCCGTATTGCCTCGTGCCTTTTGCTTCTGCTCGTAAGTGCGCTGGCGGTCGCCCAGCAAGCCGATCCCCGCGAGAGCAGTATTCTGGTTCTCGAACGCCTGTGGAATGAAGCCCAGGTGAATCGCGACTCCGCCGCGCTCGACCAGCTGGTCTCAAGCCGGTTCGTCAATACCGAATGGGACGGCGAGCTCAGCGACAAGCAGAAGTTTCTGGCCGATATTAAAGATCCACGATTCAAGCCCACCGCCCTCAATATCTCGGATGTGAAGATGAACTTCTTCGGAGACACAGCCGTTGTCACCGGGATCTATCACACGCAGGGAACGTATGAGGGAAAAGCCTACGATCACGTGGGTCGGTTCACCGACACGTGGGTGCTGGATATGGGCAAGTGGCAGTGCGTGGCCAGTCATACCAGTCTGCTGAAGAAGTAACTCATCCCTAAGAAATTCCCGTACTTCGTGTTGCTTACCTGGCTATAGCCTCGGAAACTTCCCGGGTGTAAATTCATGCGCATGATTAAGCTCACTGCTGAGCCCGTGGGAAGCCAGAGCCGCATGTCGTTTCGAACTCAGATTCGACGTTGTTTGCGACCGGTTCTTTGTCTTAGCATCCTGTTCGCAACAGGGTGTGGCGGAGGAGGGGGCGGCAGCACAATAATTCAGCCGTCTCCGGTCGATGCGTGGACATGGATGAGCGGTAGCTCCAGTTCCGGAGTTACGGGCGTCTACGGCAGCGTGGGCGTTGCGGCGGCGAGCAATGTTCCCGGCGCTCGTTTTCCAGACGCAGGTTGGACTGATAGCGGCGGGAACCTATGGCTCTTCGGCGGACAGGGTGTCGATTCAAGTGGGACCAATGGCTTGCTCAACGATCTTTGGGAATTCAGTCCAACGTCGAAAGAGTGGACTTGGATGAACGGCGGCGACACGGTCAATGACGCGGGGGTGTATGGCACGCGGGGTGTCGGCGCATCGACGAATGTACCCGGCGCTCGTTCGCATGGCACGTACTGGACCGACGCCAGCGGAAATTTCTGGCTCTTTGGAGGACAAGGTTACGATTCAACTGCAACATTCGGTGTTGGTCTCAATGACCTATGGGAGTTCAACACCTCAACCAAACAATGGACATGGATGAGCGGAAGCAATACAGCAGGGGCTGTGAGCGTGTACGGAACCTTGGGAGTGGCTAGTCCCACGAATGTACCCGGCGCACGATTTGGCAGCGTTGGTTGGGTGGATGGCAAAGGCGCTCTGTGGCTGTTCGGCGGCGGAGGGCCAGGCTTCAATAATGACCTCTGGAGATTTGATCCGGCGCCTGGGGAATGGACATGGGTGGGCGGCAGCAACGTAGGAAATCAGAGCGGCGTTTACGGCAGCAGAGGTGTTGCCGATCCCAGCAACGTACCCGGCGGACGCGAAGAGATGGTTGCGTGGACCGATAAGCAAGGAAATTTCTGGCTCTTTGGCGGTTGGGGAGTGGACGATACTCAAGCCAACGGCGCGGGAGTCTTCAATGACCTGTGGGAGTACAGCCCCACCTCGAATCAGTGGACGTGGGTGAGCGGCAGCAATAGTTCCGGTGAGCAAGGCGTGTACGGGCAGCAGGGAGTGGCTGCGGCGGCCAATGTTCCGGGTGCGCGATATGCAGGCGTGAGTTGGACAGATGCAAGCGGGAATTTGTGGCTGTTCGGTGGATTCAGCCAGACCAATGATTCAACGGGCACCGGCCTTGTCTTCAACGATCTCTGGCAGTTCAACATCACTTCGAAACAGTGGGCATGGATGGCGAGTCCGAATGGGGTCGCTCAATACGGCAGCTTGGGCGTGGGTGCCGTTGCAAACACTCCGGGGGCTCGGGAGGGCGGCGTCACATGGACCGATAGCAGTGGCAATCTCTGGCTGTTCGGAGGGGGCGGACTATCCGCTGCAAGTGAAGAGAATGATTTGTGGCGCTGGGGATTGATTCAACCTTGAATCAGCGGGTGGTGTCGTCTGCAACGCGGCCCTGACGGGCCACACTTCCAGGTTGTACCCTCATAAATTCTTTTAATGACCGCACTCCGCGTCCCGGCGCGCATGTCGATGATCTAATCAAACTCGGGATCGGCGGTCGATCCCGACAAAGATCATGGAAGCCACTGCTCATCCGCGCACATGGAAAGTTCTGCTCGCGTTCGCGATCATTTATTTCGTGTGGGGATCGACGTTTCTGGCGATCCGGGTGGGCGTGCGTGAGGTGCCTCCGTTTCTGTTGGCGGCGATGCGGTTTGTCGTGGCCGGAGGCGTCCTTTACGCGTGGATGCGGGGGCGGGGCACTCCTTCGCCGACACCTCGCGAGTGGGGCTCGGCGACGCTGCTGGCGGTCCTGATTTTCGTCTTCGATTACGGACTGCTGTTCTGGGCCGAGAGGCGTGTGCCGTCCGGGATTGCGGCCGTGATGATGGCGACTATTCCCGCTTTCATGGCTCTCTCAGAAATCCTGATTCTCAAGACGCAGCGGCTGACGATGCGGTTGGCGGTGGCTCTGCTGATCGGAGTCGCGGGAGTTGGCGTGCTTGTGAGCCGCACGCTCAGCTTTGGCGGCGCGCCGATTGACCCGTTGGGTGCTTGCGCACTCATCGCGGCATCCGTTAGCTGGTCGATCTCGTCGGCGCTCACCAAGAAGCTACCTTTGCCGCCGGCGAAGGCCATGAGCTCGGGAGCGCAGATGCTCGCGGGAGGATTCCTGCTGATGCTGGCTGCGGGTTTGTTGGGAGAATTTCGCGGATTTCATCTGCAGGTGGTGAGCCTGAAGGCATGGCTCGCGCTGGGGTATCTGATCGTGGCGGGATCGATTATGGGATTCACCGCGTACGTCTGGCTGATCCACCATGAGTCGCCGACGAAGGTCGGGACCTATGCGTATGTGAATCCGGTAGTCGCGGTGCTGGTCGGATATTTCTTCGGTGGGGAAGCGTTGAGCGCGCGCACGATTGCAGGCTCGGCTCTGGTGCTGGTGAGCGTAGTGGTGATTACCACGGTGCCGAAGGAGAAAACGCGCACAAGCGCATCGACTACCGACGTCGGCGAGTTCGCCGAGTCTTAGTGACTTCCCAGACTCCCTCTTCGGGGCCGCTACTCGAGTAGAAGAGGCGCTTCTTAGGGTCGCGTCATCTTCTCCGGCTTCACCAGCTGATCGAACTCTTCGCCTGTCAGATGCCCTAACTTCACGGCCGCTTCACGCAGGCTCGAATGCTCGACATGCGCCGTGTGCGCGATCTGCGCGGCCTTGTCGTATCCGACCTTCGGAGCTAGTGCCGTCACCAGCATCAGCGAATTCTTCACGTACCAGTCCACCTTGGCGCGATCGACCTCGATCCCCTTCAGCATGTATTCGACGTATCCGTGGCAGGCATCGGTGATCAGCGTGACCGAATGCAGGAAGTTGTAAATGATTACCGGCTTGTAGACGTTAAGCTCGAAATTTCCCTGGGAGCCGGCAAAGCCGACAGCGGCGGTCGCTCCGTGGACCTGCACACAGACCATGGTCATGGCTTCGCACTGCGTGGGATTGACCTTGCCGGGCATGATCGAAGATCCCGGTTCGTTCTCTGGAATCGTCAACTCACCTAATCCGCAGCGCGGGCCGGATGCCAGCCAGCGGATATCGTTGGAGATCTTCATCAGCGAGGCGGCGAGTGTTTCCATAGCGCCCTGCGCGAAAACGATTTCGTCGTGAGCCGAGAGCGCGGCGAATTTGTTGCCGTGCGAGCGGAAGGGAAGTCCGGTGAGTTCGGCGATCTTCTTTGCGGCGCGCTCGGCGAATTCGGGATGCGTGTTCAATCCGGTTCCGACCGCCGTGCCACCGATAGCGAGGTCGTAGAGCCCTTCGAGAGCCTGTTCGAGCCGCTTGATGTCGCGTTCGAGCAGGCTGGACCATCCGCTGAATTCCTGACCGACGGTGAGCGGGACAGCATCCTGCAAGTGGGTGCGGCCGATTTTGACTATGCTGTCGAATTCCTCGGCCTTAGCCGCGATCGCATAACGAACCGTCTTGATGGCGGGAATGAGTGCGTTCTTCACCCGGTCGGCAGCCGCGATGTGCATGGCTGCGGGGAAAGTATCGTTAGACGACTGCGACATGTTCACGTGGTCGTTGGGATGGATGGGCTTCTTCGATCCCATCTCGCCGCCGGCAATTTCGATGGCGCGGTTCGAGATGACCTCGTTGACGTTCATGTTCGTCTGTGTGCCGCTGCCGGTCTGCCATATGCGAAGAGGGAACTGGTCGTTGAGCTTTCCGGCAATGACTTCGTCGGCGGCCTGAACGATCAGTTTGGCTTTGTCGGCGGGAAGTTTTCCGAGGTCCTGATTGACAAGGGCGCACGCCTTTTTGAGGACGCCGAAGGCCTTGATGAGTTCCGGCGGCATGGTGTCGCGGCCAATGTTGAAATGCAGCAGAGAACGTTGCGTCTGGGCTCCCCAATAGACGTTCGCGGGGACTTCGATCTTGCCCATGCTATCGGATTCGACGCGGGTAGCAGGCGCGGTAAGAGTCGACATGACGTGCTCCTGAGAAGGACGGCGAGATGAAGGCAACTGAAAATTATAGCTCTGGCGTCCAGACGGGAAGCAAAGGCCGGGAACCAGACGCTTATATTGTTTGCTTATTTGTATCCATATGGATACAATCAAGAACAGGTGAATACGCGCCTGCGGTCGTCCGACTTCGATGAGTCGCTATCGCGTCTCGCCGACCAGAAAGCAAGAGCACGAATTCTGGCTCGGCTTCTTAGTGCGGAGTTTGGGAATTTTGGCGATTGCGAAGCCGTCGGCGACGGTGTTTCCGAAATGCGCATTCATGTGGGCGCGGGCTACCGAATCTATTACACGCGCACCGGTTCTACCGTATACGTCTTGCTGGCCGGGGGCGTAAAGGCTTCGCAGAAGAAAGACATGGCGAAAGCCAAGAAGATGGCACGTGAACTGAGGAGGACAATGAAATGAAGCGAAAGAAAACAACTTACCAACGTTTCGACCGGGCGGCCTATCTCGACAATGACGAGGTGATGGCCGAATATCTTTCGGTGGCCGCGGAAGATGCCAACCCCGAAGTGTTTCTCGGCGCCCTCGGCGACGTGGCAAAGGCACGTGGGATGGCGCAGATCGCCAGGGATGCAGGGCTGGGCCGGGAAAGCCTGTACAAAACCTTGAGCGCCGGAGCCCACCCGCGTTTCGAAACGATTAGTTCCGTCCTCCACGCACTCGGCGTCAAGTTTACAGTAGTTGCTGAACGTGAAGGCTGAGCGAAGGCGATATGTCAAAGCCTCGTAAGCTCTTCCACCCCTCCATCCGGGCGAAATTTTGCGCGCTGATTTCATGGAACCGCTCGAACTCAGCATGAACCGGCTGGCACTCGATCTTCGAGTGCCAGTTACGCGAATTGCCGAGATTGTTCACGAACGTCGGGGCATCACTCCCGATACGGCTCTTCGTCTGGCCCGATATTTCAATACAACCGCGGTTTTCTGGATGAATCTGCAGACTGCGCACGACCTCGAGGTAGCCGCCGATAAACTATCACGTACCATCGAGCGCGAAGTCCGTGCTTCGGCGACGGCTGCCTCACATTCCGCTTCCTAATCCACCGTGGGGCGGCCAGTCCCGCGTGCTAGAATCATCGGTTTCCGGGTGCGCTCAATTCCCCACTACTCCGCCAGCTGATCCCATGCTCCAGTACCTCGCCTCCGAAGACGTCGAAACCCTGCCAAAGGCAAAGGCGAAGCCTCGCCCCGAGATGCGCACCGACGTCATTGTGATCGGAGCAGGGCCGACAGGGCTGGCATGCGCCATCGAGGCGCAGAAGGTCGGGCTGAAAGTTATCGTGCTCGACAAGGGATGCCTGGTGAATTCGCTCTTCCACTATCCGGCCAATATGACTTTCTTCACGACACCGGAGTTGCTGGAGATTGGGGATATTCCATTCACCACGGCTCTACAGAAGCCGACGCGCGAAGAGGCCCTGGAATATTACCGGAAAGTTGCCGAGCACTATCACCTCGACATCCGCCAGTACGAGTGGGTGAAGACCGTCATGGGCGAGGACGGCAAATTCAGCATCTGTGCCACCGACCGCGCCGGGCGTCCGCACGATTACCTGACGAAGAAAGTGATCGTTTCGACCGGATATTACGATTTAGCCAACAAACTCAACATTCCGGGCGAAGATTTGCCCAAAGTCTCGCACTATTACGGCGAGCCCCATCCCTACTTCGACACGGATGTGCTGGTGATTGGCGGGAAGAATTCGGCCGCCATAGCCTCCCTCGATCTGTGGCGGCATGGAGCGCGCGTGACGCTGGTTCACCGCGAGGCGCAGATTCATCATCACGTGAAGTACTGGATCAAGCCGGATCTGGAGAACCGCATTAAAGCCGGAGAGATCGAGGCCTACTTCAGCAGTTCGGTGCAGGAGATCGGTGTAGATCATGTCGTGGTCGTCACGCCTCGCGGGCCGATCCGGTTGAAAAATGATTTTGTGCTGGCGCTGGTTGGATACCATCCGGACTATGATTTTCTGCGCAGCATGGGAATCGAACTTTCGGAACAGCAGTGCCGGCCAGTGTGCGATCCGGTGTCGCTCGAGAGCAACGTCCGCGGAATCTACGTTGCCGGAGTGATCGTGGCGGGATCGCGCACCAACGAGATTTTCATCGAGAATGGACGCTTCCACGGCAAGCAGATCGCAGCCGACTTAAAACTGAAGCTCAAGCCGTGACCTGATTCAAGGCTGTCTTTCGGCCCCACGGCTCGAAGTTGTTTTCCTGGGTTGATCCTCGTTTCCTCCACCCTGTAGATTAGTTTTCCGCATGGACCCGCAACCCGAACGCGTTGTGCCTGCGATTACGCTGGCATCGTACGTGCAGTTGATTGGCGCGAACCGGAATTTCCGGCGCCTGTGGCTCGCGCAGATCGTCAGTGAAATCGGCGACTGGTTCTACACGCTCTCGATCTACACGCTGCTGTTGCAACTCACAGGGCATGCGGGATCGGTGGCGCTGGCGCTCGTGCTGCAGGTTATTCCGCAGACATTCGCCGGACCCACAGCGGGTGTAGTCAACGATCGTCTGAAGCGCAAGCACGTGATGATCGGCGCCGATCTGGTCCGGTTCGTGGTTGTGCTTTGCATGCTGTTGGTGCGATCGCGTTCGATGGTGTGGCTGGTCTATCCGTTGCTCCTGGCGGAAACGACCATGGCGGCCTTTTTCGAGCCGGCCCGCAGTGCGGTCATTCCGAACATCGCATCGAGCGAAGATGTTCTGGTCGCGAACACCTTGTCGTCTGCTACGTGGTCCGTGAATCTGCTGATTGGTGCGTCCGTCGGCGGCGTGATCGCCGCGTTCTTCGGCAGAGATGCCGTTTTTATTTTGAATGCGCTCTCATTTCTGGCGTCGGCGCTATTAATCACAGGAATGCGGTTTCCCGAGCCGCACGCCGAGAATGCCGCTCCTTTGCGTGCGAAGGATCTGGTCGATTTCTCTCCGGTGTGGGAAGGAATCCAGTACATCCGCAGCCATCGCACGTTGTTGCCGGCGGTATTCGCGAAGGCGGGCGAGTTGATGGTCGGGCCGAGCTGGGTGATTTTCACCGTCATGGGCGCACGGGAATTCGCCGTGCACGGTCATGGCATCGACGCAGCCGGAGCCGCGATGCTTGGCATGAGCATCCTGCTGGGCGGTCGCGGGCTGGGTGCGCTGGTGGGTCCGCTGATTTCCGCGCGCTGGGCTGGACAAAGCGATTATCGTCTGCGGCTCGGCATTCTATTTGGATATCTCACGATTTCTCTCGGCTACATGGTTCTCGGGGTGGCCAACACCGTCTGGCTGGCCGCGGCCTGTGCCATGGTGGCCCATGCGGGCGGTTCCACGGTGTGGGTATTCTCCACGACGTTGCTGCAAGTTCATTCAGAAGACAAATTCCGCGGACGGGTCTTCTCCGCTGATCTCGGACTTGCCAGCTTCGTTTTCGCTACCACGGCGTATTTGTCGGGGAAAGTTCTGGATGCCGGTGTGTCAGCGCACGCGATGTCAGCGATCACGGGATTGTTCATGTTGCTTCCGGCAGGACTGCTGGCGTTCGCCCTGCGCGCCGGCAGAACGAGAGCGTATGCGGCTGACCGGGTCTAGCCGCGGCTCAAGCGGTCAATCTTCGCCGCCATAATGAAATCGCTTTCGGTGAGCCCATTAATCGAGTGCGTCCAAAGTGTGATTGCGGCTTTGCCCCAGGCTAGCAGAATGTCGGGGTGATGGCCTTGCTCCTCGGCAAGAGCGCCGATGCCATTGACGAAATCAAGCGCTTGCTTGAAGTCTGGAAAACGAAATTCCCGGTGAAGATGGTGTTCGTTGGCAACGGTCCAATCGGGAACGCTGCGGCGTAGTTTCTCGAGGTCGCCGCCTTTGAGCGGAGGCACGCCTCCGCGGCAGGGAACGCAGGGTTTGTCGGCAAGTTGGTCGGACATTTCTTTCACACGGCAGAGAACTTGAGATGAGAGGATCGGCTCCGGCCATGTTAGCAGGAGCAAGGGGCGAGAGGTCAGGGACTAGGGATTAGTGGGCAGAGGACGGGCAAATGTCTAGTTCTAGCCCCTGACCCCTAGCCTCTAGCCCCTGTACAATGTTTTACTCCCTCCCAGTACCTGGGAATCCGGCACATCGGAAAGGAATTCACGTGGTTGTTCTGGTCATTGGCGGCGCGGGATACATCGGCAGTCATACGGCTCGGGTATTAAGGCAGGCGGGTCACGATGTCATTATCTTCGACAACCTGAGGACCGGATACGAGATCCTGGCGTCGGGCTTCGAACTCGTGAAAGGTGACATGCTCGATGCGGCGGCGCTTGCCCGCGTGCTGCCGAGGGCCGAGGCCGTCATGCATTTCGCGGCGCACGCCTATGTGGGCGAATCGGTCACCAATCCTCGGAAGTATTTCCACAACAACGTCGAGGGCGGGCTCTCGCTGTTGAATGCGGCTCTGGAAGCGGGCGTGAAGAAGATTATTTTCTCTTCGACTTGCGCCGTTTACGGCGAACCCGCGAAGGTGCCGATTGAAGAGAATATTCCACGGCAGCCGGTGAATCCCTACGGCGTTTCGAAATTGTTTTTTGAGCAGGCGCTCGAAGCCTACGATCGAGCTTATGGATTCCGCTATGCCAGCCTACGTTATTTCAATGCGGCCGGGGCCGATGAAAGCGGGGAAATCGGCGAACTGCACGATCCGGAGACGCACCTGATTCCGCTCGCCCTGGCAGCCGCGGCCGGGACGCGGCCGGAGTTGCAGGTGTTCGGCTCGGATTATCCGACACCCGATGGCACCTGCATTCGCGATTATATTCACGTGAACGATCTGGCGAGCGCACATGTGAAAGCGCTGGAGTATCTCGTAGCTGGGAATGGCAGCGTTGCCGTGAACCTGGGAACGGGAACCGGAGCTTCGGTGCGGGAAGTAATTTCCGCAGTTGAGAAAGCTACGGGCAGGCGCGTTCCGCATAAGATCGTTCCGCGCAGGCCGGGAGATCCTCCGGCATTGGTTGCGAATCCCGCGAAGGCGCAGAAACTTCTCAACTGGAAGGCGACTCGCGGGCTGGACAATATTGTCGGGACTGCGTGGAATTGGATGGAGCGCAGAGAGGTAGGGACCAGAGTCTAGGGAGCAGGGGCTAGGGTTAGCTTGAATCGCCTACCAAAGGTATTTCGCTGAGTTTTTGCTGCATCTGTGAACAGTTCGGTTTGAGGGAATCCATGGGAAACGATCTGACGGGGAAGAAGGTTGCGTTTATCGGCGCGGGAAAGATGGGCGGCATTATTCTGCAGGCGTTGCTGAAGAACGGTCTGCTCTCGGCGAAGTCGACGCGCGCGACCGTTGCGCACGAAGAACGCGCCAAGGCGCTGGCGGAGAAGTTGAAAGTCAAAGTTGGCACGAACAATGTCGAGGCCGCCAAAGGCGCCGACATCATCGTCATCGGTGTGAAGCCGCAGGTGGTTGAAGACGTTGTCCGCGAAATCAGTGGAGAACTCACGCCGAAGCAGTTGGTGGTCTCGGTGGCAGCATCGGTGCCCACAGCAATGATCGAAAAGAATCTGCCGCCGAATGTGCCCGTGGTTCGCGCGATGCCGAATACGCCATGCATTATGGGCGCCGGGATGACCGCAATCTGCAAGGGGAAGCACGCAACGGCAGAAGACATCGCGGTTACGTCGCATATGTTTAATGTTGTCGGCCGAACAGTGGTCGTCGACGAAAAGCATATGGACGCCGTCACTGCACTTTCGGCGAGCGGGCCTGCCTACATCTACATCATTCTCGAATCACTCGCCGAGGCGGGAGTAAAAGTCGGCTTGCCCCGGGATATTGCCACGCTACTCGCAGCTCAGACGGCACTCGGAGCGGCGAAGGTTGTGCTGGAAACCGGAGATCATCCGGCGCTGCTGAAAGACGCCGTGACTACTCCGGCCGGCTGCACAATTGATGCGATCATGGAGCTTGAAGAAGGGAAGTTGCGAGTCACACTGATCAAAGCGGTTGTGAAAGCGGCGCAACGCGCCAAGGAACTTGCCTTCGGTTGATTATCTTTCAACAGCTAGTCGGATTCCGGAGCTGTCGGCGGCGTGTAAGTCTGCACCGCTTCTCCACGGCTGAAGCATTCCGCGCTCTTTGACGTGTGCAGAGATTTTACGGTTCCCGACTCGTTCGCACAGAAAGTCTTCATGTCAGAATCAGGGTCGATTGGAACCGCCGTGAGGCGATACCGCGACGCTGGGTTTCCGCTGCAGCCAGAAAGCTGGATGCGGTAGCCGCTGAATTCTTCGTTGGCAAATCCAAAATCATTCAGCGTATTTCCCGCCTGGTTGGTGCTTGGTGGAAACAGATCCGCCAGTGCGCACGTGTATCCCCGCTCCGGATGGTCTTTGGCAAAACTGCTCTCAGTCTGCGCGATAATCGAAACGCGGTTCTGCGCCGCAGCTTCATTCGCTTCGTCCTGCTCTCTTCGAATTTCCGCCAGATAGTCGGGATCGGTCAATGGAATGTGCGCCGCGGCCGTCGCTTCGACGAGGCGCCACACATCTTGCTCCTTCTGCATCGTAAAAGTCAGGCGCGGAATCACCGGAAGCGTTTTCTCCTGGCCGTCTTTGTAGACATGAAAGGAGAGTTCGATCTCGTCCGACTCCCCCATGAAGCTGTCGTGCTCTACCGCGACTTCTATCCGCTCATGGCCGTCGGGAGTTTCACTGACCAGCAAGTTCGGTCCTACGTCGAACGTTTCCACGTGTTCGCCCTGTCTAGTCAATTCGCTGCTCAATCCCGCAAATTTTAGTGCGATGGAAGTGTCGCCTTCCCCTTGGCGGATGAGCGCATGTTTTGCGGATTCGGGCAGATGCTTCTTGAACGCGTCCGGGCTCTTGCTCATAAACATCTCGATCAAAGCCTGGCGCGCCGACTGTGGAGGCGGTTCGGGTGCGGGATTCTGGGCAATAAGCGAAGCCACGAAAAGCACAAACAATGCTGGCACGAAGCAGACGCGGCACATGTGTCCTCCAAGGAGGGCCTGGGTTCTGCGCTCAAGGCCAATTCTACTCGAGTAGGACTCTGCAGACGGTAAAGAGGTTCCTGGTGCGACACCGCCGCTACTGGAACGTAGGCGAGGGATATTGACACCGCAACGTGCTACAGTTTTTGCATCGCAGTCAATTCCAAGTGCGAGCTCAAAGGGACCGACTGAATGGAACCTCGGCTGATCTTAATCAATCTGATGATCAAGCTGGGCGTAGCTGCGGCCATTTCCAGCACCCTGGTCCGCTCCAAGGAATTTAAGTCGATCCTGTTTCGCGAAGAGCGCACCTTCCGGCAGAAGATTTTTCTCGTCCTGTGGTTCGCGCTCCCGGTGATGGCGGGAGTGGGAATCCGAATCATCCAAAAGAGTTTCTCCGCCAGCGACATAAGCTTCGAAACGGTAATGCTGCTCGGCGTGATGGGCGGCCGGTGGGCAGGTTCGTTAGGCGGCGTACTCATGGGCCTACCCCCGCTGGTTCACCATGAATGGGCTGCGATGCCCTTCGACGTGCTCTCCGGATTCCTTGCCGGACAGTTGCGAACCATGGCAGTCGACAAAGAGGAGATTTGGTCGTTTTCTCCATTTATCGACCAGAGCATCATTCGTTTAATTCGTCGAAACCTCCCACGGCCGCGGTTGTTCGATTGGCAGGTGATGTTCTTCGCAACTATTGTCGGTTTGCGTTTCGTCGAGTCCGAACTGACGAGGTACTTTCCGCGATCGATCTTCAGCATTGAAAGCCCTGACAACTGGTGGGTGTGGGGCGCGATTTATGCCGCGTGCGTGGCGGCAATCGGAATTGAACTCAAGGTCTATAACAGCGTACGAATTCAGATCAAGCTTGAAGAACAGGAACGTTTGTTGCTGCATGCGCGCATGGAGGCGCTGCAGAACCAGATCAATCCGCACTTCTTGTTCAACACGCTGAATTCGATTTCGTCGCTGGTACGATTCGACCCGGATATGGCGCGCGACGTGATCTTCAAGCTGGCGACCATTCTCCGGCGACTGCTCAACAGCAGCGAAGCCTTCGCGCCCCTGCGTGACGAATTCGAGTTTGTCGACAATTATCTTGATATCGAAGTCGTCCGCTTCGGGCGCGACAAGCTGCGCGTCGTGAAAGAACTCGACCCCGCCTCTCTCGACGTGGTTGTTCCCAGCATGTTGTTGCAGCCGCTGATCGAAAATTCGATCAAGCACGGCCTGTCACCGAAGGTGGAAGGGGGCAGCATCTTCCTGCGCAGCCGCGTCACAGATTCGCGCCTGATCATCGAAGTCGAAGACGACGGCGTGGGCATGGGTGGTGCGCAGCTGGAGGAGAGCAGCAGCTGGACAGGCATGGGAATCGGCATGGCGAACATTTCCGAGCGCCTGAAGGTCCTCTACGGCGAAACAGCGCGCATGACCATCGACAGCCACGAAGGAAAGGGAACGCTGATTCGGATTCGGCTCCCGCTGGTCGAAGGCACGAGTTCTGTCCCAGAAGGATTCTACGAAGAACGATCGAGCACGCGGCGGTAAAAATCCTCATACTGCTTGACGATTTTGGTCGAGCAGAAGCGCTCCTTTGCGGCAGCACGCGCGCGTCTTCCCATCTCACGGAGCCGCGGCTCGTCGCTGAGCAACTCAATGGCATAACGCGACATCGTTTCAACGTCTCCCACGTCGGCGAGATATCCCGTGCTGCCGTGCTCAACTACTTCGGGGACTCCGCCGGCCCGCGTGGAGATCGGCACCACCTCGCACGCCATCGCCTCCAGCGCCGCCAGTCCGAATGATTCCAGTTCGCTGGGCAGCAGCATGATGTCGCAGATCGAAAGCTTGTCGTAGATCTGGTCCTGCTTGCCCAGAAACAGCACGTCATCGTGAATGCCTTTCTGTACCGCCAGCCATTCAGCAACGGAACGGTCGGGACCATCGCCAATCAGCAGCAGCCGCGACGGAATCTGCTTGTGCACCCGATCGAAGATTTCAATGACATCGGTAAGCCGCTTCACGGGACGGAAATTCGAGAGATGCACCAGCACTTTCTGATTATCGGGCGCATACTCGGCGCGCATCAGGTCCTGAACGTCCGGATTGCGGAAGTAGATGTCGCAGTTGACCGAGTTGTAGATGACCTCGATCCGGTTCTTCACATCGAAGACACGCTGCGTCCGGTCGCGCAGGTAATTCGAGATCGCCGTAACCCCGTCGCTCTGCTCAATCGAATACCGGGTAACCGGCAGGTAGGAGCGGTCTAGGCCCACCAGAGTGATGTCCGTGCCGTGAAGTGTGGTCACGAACGGAAGCCGGTGGGGACGCGGACTGGCGGCGAGCATCTGCCGCGCCAGCATCGCGCTGACCGAGTGCGGAATCGCGTAGTGCACGTGCAGCAGGTCGAGATCGTACAGCTGGGCCACCTCCGCCATGCGCGTCGCGAGCGCAAGATCGTACGGAGGGTAGTCAAACAACGGGTATCGGGAGACTTCGACTTCGTGGTAGTGAATGTTGGGCCCGGTATCGCCGCGCAGCCGGATTGGCGGGGCGTAGGTAATGAAATGGATTTCGTGGCCGCGCTGAGCCAGTTCCAGGCCCAGCTCCGTGGCCACGACACCGCTACCGCCATAGGTCGGATAACAGGTGATCCCGATTTTCATGCGCAGACGTACTTTCGAGTGCTCCTGTGATTCGATGGCTCGGAGCCACGATGGTTGCAGATTTTACACGAGAGCGACGCGGTCGCACGGTCGCCCGCGCCTACTGGGAGTTCTTCTGCTGTATGAGGCCCGTGTTGGGATCAAGTTTGTCGAGATGCGCCTGGAATCGCTTCTTCGATTCCTCCGGCAATCCCGTGAATTCGATGCCCATGCCGACGCCGGGATCGCGCGTGCGCACGACGGCGCTGGGAGAAAGACGCTCCTCGCCAATCCACAAATCAACCCGCAGGGCGGTCGCGACCGGCAGCGGCATGACCGTTTCAACATAACAGCCGTTTCCGCTGATGTCGGTGGCATTCACTCGCAGAGGAGTATTCACACGCTCGTCGCGCAATTCCAAAGGATAAGAGATCTTGTGCCGCATGAATTTTCTGCGGTTGTCGTGACGCTGTACCGTGCGCTCTTCGGCAACCATTTCCGACGGAATGGCCGAAGCCCACGGGCAATCCTGATCCGCAACCAGCTGTACGCCAACCTGGGTCTTCTTGAGGGCTCCCGCGTCGACTACCCAGATCACCTTGCAGCGTGCCTTGCGGCCTTCATACTGCACGCCGATGACATCGCCCACCTTGAGGTCGGGCTCGATTCCGTAGATGCAGGCTCCGGTGGCGCTGACGTTCTGGGCGATGGCATTCTGGAAGAACGGCTGGTTGTTCGCCCCCATTCCCCACACTCGTACCTTCAAGTCCAGAGTCGCACGCGGCGCTGACCCTTGGGCCGCCATGAGGATTCCTCCACCTACAGGAAAGTCCGTAGATTCTAACCCATCATACTATTTGCAGTTGTGGCGGAATGTTACGACGGTACCTCGGGAGGCCTCAGACGTTGGTTTCCGGGCCATAACCAGACCGTCTGCAAGTCTCTGCAAGGACTTACGTTCGGGCCTGAATGGCATCATTGGCCAACTCGTGATACGAGATCAGTTCGATCCCTTCGCGGATCAGCAACTCGCGTGCCGAAGGTAATGTGAGTACGTGCAGCTCTGTCTCGCGCGACTCGCGCAAGCGAGTGTTGGCGGCGCGAAGGTCGGCGTCATTGTATCCGGGATGGCAGACGAATTCCCAAGTACCTTCAGGAATGGTTTCGGCAATCGCGCGGAACAAAGTCTCATCCAGAGTGCCCGTCACTTCAATGCCCAGGGTCCCGTTGGGAGAGACGAATCCGGCGCGTGACACGGCGGCCTGGAACTTGTCCGAAAAGGCGTGAAGGATGCGAACTTCGGCGTAGCGGGTCCAGAGATTTGGGCGGGCGAGTAGCTGGCTGGATCGAAAAGGACGTCGCGGGCCGAACGGATTGCGCAGGGCATGGACTCCGCAGCTCTCCGCCGCCCGCAAAATCGGTTTCAGGATCTGCGGGAAGAGGTGCGTGTGCTTGTGCGTGTCGATGTGCGAGACATTTATCCCGGCCGACTGAATGCGGCGAATCTGCGCCGTGGCCTCGGCCGTGATTTCCGCGGCATCCATGCGGCCGGCCAGAGCGCGCGCGGCAAAAGATTTCAGGCCGTCGCGGAAGCGTCCTGAATCCGTCAGAGACTGGAGTTGCGTGCTGTCGAGCACCGGGACGCCGTCGATCAGCACAATATGGCATCCAACGCTCAGCCCGGGCGTGTTCTTTGCAAGCGCGATCGCTTCGTCGAAAGCCGTACCATTGGCCATCAGCGTTGACGACGTCACGACGCCGCACGTGTGCGCCTCGACAATGGCGCGGTTCACGCCCGAAGTGAATCCGAAGTCATCCGCGTTGACGATCAGCCGGCGCAAGCAGAAAGTCTAGCAGGAGGAATTCGCGAATGTGGGACAACGATGTGGCGACAGCCGCCTCGGCTGTCCGTAGCGCGAAGCGCGATTCAGTTTTGACCCGATTTTTGCCGCTCACGTATACTCGCAGAAGCGATTCGCGCGCATGTCACAGATCTAGCCCCGGCGTTCCCCGCAATCATGCGAATCAAGGGGGCGGTTAGCTCAGCTGGTTAGAGCGCCTGCCTTACAAGCAGGAGGTCGCAGGTTCGAGTCCTGCACTGCCCACCATTAAGCTCTTGGAAGCGCTAGTACTTGCGCCTGTTGCATCTGAAGTTCCTGAACACCGTTTTCTTCAGTGTGCCCAGTTTTGTGCCCACCTAAGAGTGCCATCGCATTAAGAACGCGGTCTCCTGATGGATGCACGTATCTGCTCGACATTGCGATGGAACTGTGCCCAGCGATCCGCGCGAGAGTCCAAACGTCGCAGCCGGATTCTCCCAAGCGAGTCAGGAACGTGTGACGCAGACTGTAAAGCACGAATGGCCGAACTTTGCTGTCCTTCAACGCTTGCTTGTGCTGCTTCTTGATACTCGACGGCTCGACGTGTCCGCTCGTTGTCGGAGCAGGGAAGATCCAGCCCTCGTCAGGCTTCTCAGCTTTCTCCCAACGCTTCTGGAGAATTGCGCGAACACGGGGCGTCATCGGCAATACGCGTCTAGCTGCCTTCGTCTTACCATGCGTTACGAGGATCGTTCCGAAGCGACCATTAACCCAAGTGATATTTTCCCAGCGCTCGCGGAAGCATTCTTCCGGTCGCATTCCACTGTCTACGAGGATCGTTGCAACGTCGGCAAGCAGGGAAGGAGCGGTAGCAAGATACTTTGCCTCTTCGGCTGGCGCGAGAACGTATTCTCTATGGCGCTCTCCCGGCTCCAGTTTGAAGATCGGCGCACTTTCTACTTCACTCCATTCCACGGCTAGGTGAAGGATGCGGCGCAGAACTCTAAGGCGAGAATTCACCGAACTTGCTTGCAGCGTCTTGCCCCGAAGCCCTTTCGCACGGATGTGAGCGGCGAAATCAGAGATATGCTCGCTTGTTATCTCTGAAAGCACGCGATTGCAGAGCGGAGCGTAGGCCTGCAACGTGCGGATGCTTGGCTGGTACCACCCCTTCCAACCATCCGGTGCCCCCGCTGCCCCTCCACTGGTGAGCGTGAGTGATATCGCGAAAAACGGGATTCCTGAGCCTGCGCCAGCTCCTGAGAAGAAAGAGCCGATTCAGCTTTCCAATCCTTCCACGGTACCGAATGCCAGAATCCGGAATCTGCCGAACCCGAGCGACCCGAACGCATCCGGAGTCAGCAACTTTCTGAGCGGAGCAGGAACAGGAGCGGAACTGGCTTCGGTTCCCGGAACAGCCGTTGGCATGGGCGCGGCTATGGATGCACTGCCCTCAGTGATGGTTCACACAATCGACGGAGTGAAGGCAGTCGGCACCTGGGCCGCGAAGAATCCGGTACAGGCCTATTTGCTATTCCAAGTCTTGAAAGAAGCGATTCCTGGACTCAAGAAAGCGGCTGGGATTGTCAGCCATGCGCCGGATGGGCAATAAACGTGACCGCCTCCACCAAAATGAAGGTCTTACTCGACAAGGCTACTGTTGCGATGGGCCGATGCCCACCTCTTCTGGGTTTATGCCTACAGCTTCGGCAAGAGTCGCGTAAATCTGATGAGCCTTCTCAGTCGATTCCTTGCGTGCCTCAAGAGGACGTATCGACCAAAAAGCGTGCATATCGTCATCCTCGATAATGCCTCTGCTTTTGAGCATATCCGTCAAGGTGTATAAGGCCTCAAACTGATAGGCCAGCAAGCTGACCATTAGTGCGTGTTCCTCAATTGTCATAGCGCCGCGAATTATACCTCTCAAAAAACACTGTGCCCACTGTGCCCAATTTTGTGCCCTGTGGCGGTTTGTGCTGATTGAGTTAGAAGTGGGGATAATGCTCGGAACTCATTGCAATCACTAAAGATATACAAATCGGCACAAATCCCGCTAAGTCGTTGATTCTTCGTGTAATCATTTCTTACAAGCAGGAGGTCGCAGGTTCGAGTCCTGCACTGCCCACCATTAACCCCCAAGTAGTTGTCTATACAAGCACTAAACGCTCTGAATGCCGCTTGCTGTTCTGATCCTATCGTCGGTCCGCCTATCCCTTTTGCCGCAGCAGGTGCCTTAGCGAGAAGCCCTCGTTACTGCGGCTGCCAATGAATGTCAGAAAGCACAGGGCTAAGACGGAATGATCGAGCGAGGCCCCGAAATACTGCCAAACAGCAACGTGCGTGCCGGGATAGTTGGAAGAAAACAATAGCGCAAGCATATAAACGAATCCGAACCCGCTTGCGACTCTGACCCAAAGACCGGTCACAAGAGCCAGCCCAATCGCCAACTCGCCGTAGGCGACAAGGAACGCAATCACCGTTGCGTGTGGCAATACTACGCGTTGCAGCACCGGAACCATGAATGGGTATGCCGCTCCATCCTGCAGAAAGAGGTGGACCCACCCCTGAAATCCTCCGCCCAGGGTGAATTGCGTGCCAAATACCTTGTACTGGGCGAAGATCAGAAACAGGCAGCCGATCGCGATGCGCAGGCCCGCCAGTGCCAGCGTATTTCGATTCGCGGTCTCGCTCTCGGGCAACATAGTGTTCGGGAGATTGTACCCAAGATCCGCTGGAAGTGGATGGGTTCCGGTAAATTAGCAACTACGGCCTATGTTCCGGACCCGATTCAACAACGAAATCCTCGCAGAATTCCTGCCGCCGTTGCGTCCAGGCAAAAAGCAGAAGCTGATCATCCTGTGCGATGGAATGCCTTCCATTCCCCGCAAACAGTCACTCTCGGAGTTTCTCGCGAGCAAGAGATTCTGGGTCATCTATCCGCGCTATCGTGGCGCATGGGAGAGTGGCGGTCAATTTCTTCGGAAGTCGCCGCACGAAGACATTCTCGATGTGCTCGACGAATTGCCGGGCGAACTCAAAGACATTGCATTCGGCCAGCGGTTCCGGCTGGCGCCGGATCAGGTGTTCGTCATCGGAGGCAGTTTCGGCGGTGCGGCCGCGATCCTGTTGTCGCTCGATTCCCGTGTCCGGCGAGTCGTTGCGAATTGCCCCGTCGTGGACTGGGCGATCCTGGATGCTGCTGAGAAGGCCGAGACGGCAAATCCGAACTATGCCGAATACATCCGTGAGGCATTCGGCAATGCCTACCGGCTTTCGGATGCGAACTGGAACAAGCTGCGCCGAGGCACGTTCTACAACCCGTGGCATCACAGAAAAGAAATCGACGGCTCAAAGGTGCTGCTGATTCACGCCAAGGACGACCCGAACGTCCCTTACGAGCGCACCAGGGAATTTGCCGAGATCACGGGCAGCAAGCTAAAGAGTCTGCAACGCGGCGGGCACATCAGCACGGACTACGTCACGCGAAAATATTGGCGGGAGATCGCGAATTTCTTAAAGATGAAGCGCTGACGAATGCGACGTTTGGACTCTGGATCGGCGTAGATCATTTCGGCTCCATTCAGAGAAACAGTAAAAATCCGAACTTCACAGCCTGGTGTCCTCCGCCGATCCTCTGACACTGTTCATCTTTGACGAGTCCAATCTCCCGAATCCGCGCGGGAGCACAATGCCCATCTCAGATGCGAAACTTCCTGGACGAGGTAGATTCTCAGTAAAAAAATCCTGTATCCGCTCTAGCCTTGAAGTTGCTTCGCGATGCGGCAGTAGAGGTCGATCGATTCGTGCAGTTGTTTCTTCTCGATGTACTCGCCCTCGGTGTGGGCGACGTGAATCGATCCCGGGCCGATCAGCAGCGGTTCTCCCCATTTCGTTAGCCGGGGAATATCGGTGGTGAATTTGGCGATCATGGTCGGTAAACCATCGACCGTGCGGAATCGCAGAAAGGGAAGCTCGAGCGGGAACGTTACTTCAACCTGATCTCCGGTAGCGGCGACAATCTGCTTGCGCAGTTCTTCCGTCGGGCCGATCAGGCGGTAGAGCAGATCGGCGTGGGCGTAGTCGGGAATCACGTTGGGCGCGCGGCCGCCTTCAATTAATCCGATATTTAGAGTGCATGGGCCGACCTGCGGATCGGAAGGCAAGGGCATCGCCCGCAGCCGGACGAGCGCGGGAATCAGCTTGTCGATCGCCGAGTCGCCCAGTTCCGGATAGGCCGAGTGCGCCATTTTCCCTCGTGCGGTTACTTCGACACGCAAAGTTCCTTTCGATGCGAGCGCGATGTGATTCTCGGTCGGCTCTCCGTTGACCAGGAACTTGCAGCCGCGGGGGGCGTGATCGTTGGCGACCTTCGCGCCCAGGCTGTCGCGCTCCTCGCCGACGACGAACAGCAGTCCCACATAGATTCCTTCGCGACGCAACCGCTCGGCGGCCGCGACCTGGGCGGCGATAATTCCTTTCGCGTCGCATGATCCGCGGCCATAAATATTGGCTGCGTCCTCCGAGGAAGGGATGAATGGAGGAACCGTGTCCATGTGCGTGGAAAAGGTGATTGCCGGCTCCGGCTGCTGTTCGAGCGTGGCATACACGTTGAAACGATCGCCTTCCACCGGCATCTTCCGGGTGCAATAGCCGATCCGGCAAAGCTCTCCGTACAGGCAATTTCCGACCGCCGCCTCATTGCCCGAGATCGATTCGATATCCACCAGTTGTCGCGTGAGCGTGATTGCGTCCATGCAGGAGAGAATAGCAAAGGCGGGCGGCGCACCTCGGGGACCAGGCTTTCGGCGTCCGGCTCTCGGCTTTGGAATTTCGGGACTGCCGACTGCCACGGCGAACGACCAACGGCGAACGACCAACGACCAGCGACCAACGACGGATGCCGGACGACGCTCGCCATTGTGTAATCTGTATCCGTGATCTCATCCAACTCCACGATTCGATCCTTATTCCTCGACGGGCCCGCCGGACGCCTTGAAGCCCTGCTAAACGCCGGAGCCGACAATGCGACGCACGCGGCTGTCGTGTGTCATCCACATCCGCTATTTGGAGGGACGCTGCACAACAAGGTCGTCTTCCACACGATGAAAGCGCTGAACAGCTTTGGATTCCCCGTGCTGCGTTTCAATTTCCGCGGCGCTGGCTTGAGCGAAGGAGAACACGATCGCGGCATAGGAGAGGTCGAGGACGTTCGCACGGCGCTAGATTGGCTCGACCGCGAGTTTCATCTGCCTCTGATCTTTGCCGGATTCTCTTTTGGAGCCGCGGTCGGATTACGGGCGGCGTGCAGCGATCCGCGAGTCGAAGCTCTGATTGGAGTAGGCGTGCCGGTCGCGCCCGTGGCGGCGGATACGGAAGAGCCACGGATTTATACCTTCGATTTCCTGCACGACTGCGCTAAGCCAAAGCTGTTCGTGAGTGGAGCACGCGACCAGTTCGGTCCCCACGCTAAGCTGGAAGCGCTGGCGGCATCGGTTCCCGAACCGAAGAAGCTGGTAATTATCGAAGGCGCCGACCATTTCTTTGGAGGACGTCTCCGCGAGCTGCGCGAAGCGATCGAGAACTGGGTCAAGGAGTTCGTGATCCCGCGATAGCGGCATTTGGCCCGAAGTTGCAATTGCCTGCCCGTATAATCCCTGCGATGTCCCTACCGTCCGAACGAATGCGGCAGTTCGAAGCCATGCGCGAAACCGCGCGGAACATTTTTCAGCAGGCGCTGAAAGAGGCATCGATTTCACGCGCATTTTCGCGGCATCTGGAGTGCGAACGCGGCGTGCTGCGCGTTTGCGAAGACCTTTACAACCTGCATTCGTACTCGCGCGTGTTGGTCATGTCGCTGGGCAAGGCCGGACACACCATGGTTGAGGCCTTGTCGCAGATTGTCGGCGAATCCCTCGAAGGAATTGTTGCGACTTCGGTGGAGCCTGCATCGCAAGTGCGCGGATTCCGCTATTTTTGCGGCGGGCATCCCACACCGAATGCCGAGTCGATTGCCGCGGCGAACGCGATGTTGCGCGCAGTGGAATCTCAGCCGGCTTCGTCTCTGGTGATTTTTCTGATGAGTGGGGGCGGGTCGTCCATTGTCGAAAAGCCAATTGACGACGAGATCTCGCTCGAGGATCTGGTCGCGACCTATCGCGCGCTGGTGCACTCCGGCGCGCCGATCGCGGAAATCAACGCGGTGCGTAAGCATCTCTCAGCGGTAAAAGGCGGACGCCTGGCGCAGGCCGCGTTCCCGGCGCAACAAGTCTCGTTGCTGGTCTCGGACGTGCCCGATATCACGCCTGACGCGCTTGCCTCCGGCCCAACCATGCCGGATTCGACCACTGTGGAAGATTGTTATCGCATCGCGGAGAAATACGATCTGCTGCCGCAATTGCCCATGTCAGCGCGCGAGCTGTTTGAGCGGCACGCAATCGAAGAAACGCCCAAGTCGGACGACCCTGCCTTCGCTCGCGCCCGATGGTGGACGGTGTTGTCGAATCAGACCGCGATCGAAGAGGCGACCAACGCCGCCGAACGTGCTGGTTTCATAGTGAATGTCGATAACGGCTGCGACGACTGGGATTATGAAAAGGCTGCGGATTATCTAGTTCAGAGATTGCGCGAGCTTCGCCAGCAGTTTTCCCCGGTATGCCTGATTTCCGGCGGAGAAGTCACCGTGAAAGTGACGAACGGCGGTATCGGCGGTCGCAACCAGCAGTTCGCTCTGGCGTGCGCCGAGAAGATTGCCGGAGAGAACATCACGGTGCTAAGCGCGGGCACCGACGGAGTGGATGGCAACAGTCCGGCGGCCGGTGCGCTTGTCGACGGTGGCACCGCGGAACGAGCGAAGGAAAAAGGATTGGACCTGAGGAACTCGCTTAAGAAATTCGACGCCTATCCGGTCTTTCAGGCGCTAGGCGATGCAATCGAGACTGGACCCACCGGAAACAACCTGTGCGATCTGCGCATTCTGCTGGCGTACTAACAGGAATTTCTCGCGCGGGACAGCCCATGCCGTCCCGCGCGGATATTAGTGTTATGCGGTCTTCTGCATCTTGGCCATAGCTTCGTCCATGCCGCGCTTCATCTCGTCCATCGAGAGATCTTTCGTGTGCGTGGCTATGGACCACTTGTGCCCGAATGGATCCTTGAGCCGGCCATAACGGTCGCCCCAGAACTGATCCATGACGGGCATTTCGACTTTCGCACCGGCTTTCACGGCTCGATCGAAAGCCTGATCGACATTGTTGACGTAGATGTGCAAGCCCATGCTCGTGCCTCCGCCGGTCGTGTCGGGGCCGACCGAGCCAAAGTCGGGGAACTCGTCGGCGAGCATGACGATCGAATCCCCGATTTGCAATTCGGCGTGCATGACCTTGCCGCTTGGATCTTTCATTACCCCACGCTCAGTTGCGCCAAACGCGCGCTTGTAGAAATCGATGGCGCGAGCGGCATCTCGCACGGTCATGAATGGTGTGAGTGTGTGATAGCCCTCAGGAATAGGTTTTACGGACATAATGCCTCCTGGTTGGAAATTTTCGGAGTGGCCTTTTTCCCAATATACTCCGGAGAATTGTCGTCGGAGCACGGCAGAGACTCGAATCTTGCAAACTTTTTTCTCTGTTCGCTCGTATGATGGGCAGCCGTTTCGGAGATTTGCCGAACAGATCATGGGCTTCGTGTTTTGTGGCTGTCGCGTTCATCGGACGAGCCGCAGGAATGTGAGTACGAATGAACTGGAAATTCTTCTGGCTGACGATCCTGCTGCTTGTCCCTTCGTTCTGCCGCGCCCAGCAGGCCGCGGCCCGACGACTCGACGAAAGCACGATCACCACTCAACAGATCGACGAGACCATGGCGCACTTGATGCAGGCTGCCGAGGTCACGGGCGCACAGATCGCTATTCTCAATCACGGCAAGATTGCCTACTTGAAAGCGTACGGAGTCCGCGACAAAGAGAAGAATCTTCCGCTAACGAATGATTCGATCATGTCGGCTGCATCGATCTCGAAGGCGACGTTTGCTTACCTCGTGATGGAACTCGTCGATCAAGGTGTCATTGATCTGGATAAGCCCGTGTATCAGTACCTGCCGAAAGCGTTGCCGGATTATCCGAAATATTCCGATCTGGCGGGCGATGAGCGCTACAAACGGATCACCGGGCGCATGTTGCTGAGCCACACCAGCGGATTTCCGAACTGGCGATGGCTTGAGGATGATCGCAAGCTGCGCATTCATTTCGAGCCTGGATCAAGATTCGCCTATTCCGGCGAGGGAATCGACCTGCTGCAGTTCGTGATTGAAACGATCACGAATAAGCCGCTGCAGGACTCGATGGAGGAGCAGGTCTTTCGTCCATTGGGCATGACGCGTACCAGCATGATCTGGCAGGACCGGTTCGAGAGCGATCATGGCAACGCCTATGACGAGTACGGACGTTCTCTGGACGTTCACCGCTGGAAGAATGCCGACGCCGCCGGTTCGATGCAGACGACTGCTGGCGACGTCGCGAAGCTTTTAGTTGCAATCATGCAGGGAACGGGGCTTAAGACGAAGTCGCAGCAGCAAATGCTCGCCCCGCAGATTCGGATCTTCTCGCGTCACGAGTTTCCAAGCCTGAATACCAAGACGACTGACGAGAACAACGCGATTCGGCTGAGCTACGGCCTCGGCTGGGGGTTGTACTGGAGTCCGCACGGCGAAGTGCTCTTCAAGGAAGGTCACGACGATGGCTGGCGGAATTACGCGGTCGGCTTCGAGAAAGAAAAGTGTGGGCTCGTGATTCTGACGAACAGCAGCAACGGCGAAGGCATCTTCGAATACGCCTTAGAGACGTTGATCAAAGATACTTCCACTCCCATTGAGTGGGAAGGCTACACGCCATACGATAAGCTCCCGCCTCGGCCGGCGCTGAAACAGCACAAGCAGGTAGCTGTGGATGGAAAGATTCTCGATCTGTACGTGGGACGTTACGGATTGAATCCCAGTCTCGTGCTTACAGTGCGCCGCGAAGCGGATCACCTTTCCGTGCAGGAGAACGATGAACCGAAACAGCAGTTAATGCCGGAGTCCGAGGTGGATTTCTTCTCCACCTCGTCGGATGACACGATCACCTTTGTGAAAGACGCAAGCGGACGAGTCACCGGCATGACCCTGCACGTGGATGGACGAGATGTTCCCGTGAAAAAAATTGAGTAGGAATTCGTAGGAAGCGTCAGAAGAAGCGCGTCACGCCCTCTTCCATCACAACAACCTTGTCCTCGATGCCGGCTTTGCGCGCTTCGCGGTCGAGCAACTGCAATGGCTCTTCCACCGGCTCGTGCGAGAGGCGAAACGTGCCGTAGTGCATGGGAACCATCCAGCGTGATTTCAGGTCGAGAAAAGCGCGGGTGGCATCGCCCGGATCGGCATGAACGTTGCGGAATTGCGGCGGGTTGTAGGCGCCGATCGGAAGCAGGGCAACTTCCGGCGAGAGGCGATGTCCAATCTCGCGGAAGCCGGAGAAATAAGCCGTATCGCCCGCATGATAAACGGAATGCTTGCCCGTCTTCAGCACGAATCCGCCGTATCCGCGATGCGAATCTTTCAGCACTCGCGCGCCCCAGTGCTGCGAGGGCACGTGCGTCACTGTGAGATTACCGTGGCGGGAATTCTTCCACCAATCCAGCTCGATGATTTCCGAGAAGCCGAGATCTGATACCAAGTCCGAGACGTGACTTGGAATGATGATCGCCGGAGCAGTTCCTCGTTGACGCAGGCTGCTGTGGACGAGCGCTCGCAGCGACGGCCGATGCAGATGATCGAAGTGAGCGTGCGAAACCAGCACGAGATCGATCGGCGGCAGGTCGGCAATGCGCAGTCCGGGACGGCGCAGGCGCTTTAGCACAAACAGCCACCGGGCAAAATTCGGATCGATCATTACGCTCTTGCCGCCAATCTGCACGAAAAAGCTGGCATGACCGATGAAAGTGACGCCGAGTTCGCCGTTGGTGGCAAGACGAGGTTTGTGCGTTTGACCGGAGCGCGGAGTGACCGCAGAGTGCCGCACCAGCCTGGAGAACTGGGTAGCACGTTTACGAAGAGCCGGATTGCGAAGCGTCTGTTTAATCATCCTACGACAGGGCCCGGGATAGCCGAAGCAACCTCACCCCTGATACTAGTCCTGACAGCCGCACTAAACGGAGTGGCAAAAACGGTGCGGCAAAATTGCATCTGCCATCTTAGATGAAGCGCTGCGGTGCGGCGCTGCTTTTTACTTTAACGGCAGTACGGCAGTAACTTGCAGCCCCAACAAAGGAAAACGCAGACAACGAGAGCCGCCGGGCATTGGCGGCTCTGTCCTGAATTTAGAAACGTAGTCAGCGAATCCAGCGCGATGAAGGAATTTCGCGGTGTCCTTCATCGTCGTAGTAGAACTTCATCTCGTGATCTGATCTTGCCCCCGGAATCGGATGGTCGTTCACCGAACTAAAGCGCGGAGCGTCATAGGAGACCGGCAAGGCTGTCTTTGTCGTGTACATCGACTCGTTATACGTGGTGCCCACCAGCGGCTGAGCTACGGGGAAAACGCCGAACGGACTTCCGTTCACGTAGGAGACGCCGATGTAGTCGGCGACCATCGGCCCGTTATCGGAGACCGGCAGCGCGCTGATCTTCATGGGCCCAGCGATTCTGGCTCCGGCAGTCCAGGTTTGCCCGCCATCGACTGAAGTCGTATAGCCCACTTCCAACTGGCACGTATTCGTATTGCACGAAGTGTTGGGATAGTAGTAGTACACGATCGTCAGATGAGCGTTGGCGCCGGAAGTCGTCGAATCCACGCCGATGCCGGGAATGAAGTGATCAACAGTGCTGGTCGTCGGATCGATCGGGATACGAGTGACCGCGCTCCAGGTCGTGCCGTTCGATGAAGTGCTCATCACGATGTCATTCGACGCGCACCTCGAGCGGAAACGGCAATCCGACCAGACCACATATACATTTCCGGCGCCATCAATACCTGCCGACGGCAGATTCGGATTGCGCAGACCCGCAGCCACGAAATGGCTTTGAATCGTAGCGATCGACTGACTTTTTCCCCAACTCACGCCGCCGTTGGTGGAGGAGAAAACATCAATGCCTCCGCCCTCGAAGGGAACAATCACGGTGCCGTTCGGTTGTACGAGAGGCTCACCGCCAAGGCCGCCCGCGTGGTCAGACGATGCCAGTCCCGCTCCCCACGTCTGTCCGCCGTCGCTCGATACGCTCATCAGGACATCGCCTGTGCCGTATGCCTGATCCCACTCGGTGTAGCAGTTGCCATAGTAAGGACTTGTGGTGGTATTGTCGCAGACGGTCCAGTTCTTGTCGTCGAGATGCGTCTTGTCGATGGTGATCGGATTGCCCCAGTTCAGGCCGTTTGTGGAGCGGCTCACGGCGACATCGCCAATCAATCCAGTGTTGGGACCGAGCCCGGCGAGGGGCAGCGTAGAAATCAACCACTGCCCATGCTTGGCATCGTAGGCAACCGAGGGATCGGCGGCCGCGCCATAGCTTCCATTCTTGTAATTTACTGTCAGGCCGGGAAGAAGGCCGTATTTCCACGTTTTGCCGCCGTCCGTGGAAGTCGAGTACCCAATGTCGCCGCTGCCCCATCCGATAGTCCCCGGGCGTCGAGCCACGTGAAACGTGCTGACCAGCGTGCTGCCCCAGGCAAATGTATCGGGCTCAACCTCAGTTTTATGGTCGCTGTCGCTGTTGGTGAGATTATCGACGCTGATTCTCACAATCGAAGTCTGCGCTAAACTGGGAAGGGCCGCCAACACGAAAGCCAGCACTGTTGCGGCGGACAGGAAGCGAACTTCACGGACCACTTGAAGCGGAGTGGATGTCATCTGGAGTCCTTTATGAGTGAGTTCAGGTCAGCCAGCGTCAGACTCGACGCCATACGTAAACCCCACGACACGGCTGTCCGCGCACTATATCGGAATGGGACCCTGCTGTCGATGTGAAGGAAATTTCACAGCCAACTGCGACTGCAACAATATCTTTCACGAAATTCGCTCCGATTGCTTGACCAAAATCGCCAGGGTCATATCTAATCCGAAAGCGTTCCCCTGCAAACTGCTTGGAGAAAGAAGGAGATTTCCGCATGCGAGTTGCGTTTCTGGGTCTCGGAATCATGGGTCAGTCAATGGCGACCAATCTGGTGAAGGCCGGCCATGAGGTTACAGTGTGGAATCGTACCCCGGGAAAGCTGGTGGAAGGTGCAGGCGTCGCGCCGACGCCAGCAGCAGCAGCGCAGGGAGCGGAAGTCATCTGGCTTTGCGTCTCCGATACGGACGCGGTGGAACAAGTCATCTTCGGCAAAGACGGCGCGGCAGCGTCCATCACCGAAGGTGTGATTGTTGCCGATTCGAGCACGATCTCTCCTTCGGCCACGCTGAAGTTCTCCGAGCAGGTGAAGGCGAAAGGTGCAGCCTGGGTCGACGCGCCGATGACCGGATCGAAAATCGGCGCCCGCGACGGCACTCTCGTCTTTATTGTGGGCGGAGCCGAAGAGCAGGTTGAGCGCCTCAAACCTTTATTCGCGGCCATGGGGAAGAAGATTTTCCGAATGGGCGAAACCGGCAAGGGACAGGCCACCAAACTCGCCATGAACTTGCAGATCGCGCTCATTTTCGAAGGATTCGCCGAGGCGCTGACTCTTGCCACGAAGCTGGGCGTCGATACGCAGCAATTATTGGGGCTGATTGAGGCCACAATGGTGCGCTCCGGAGTCGTCGACTACAAAGGACCATTCATTCTGCAGCGCGATTTCACCCCGAATTTTCCCCTCCGCCTCATGCACAAAGACATCCGCCTCACTCTGGAGGCGGCCAAGGAAGCGCGTGTGAAACTCCCGGCGCTGGAGACTGTCGAAGAGGTCTATGAAATGGCAACCGAGGACGGCAATAAAGATCTCGATTACGCCGCCACTCTCACCCTGCTTGAGAAGTGGGCAGGAGTGCAAGTGAAGGGCAAGGCGGCTTAGACAACAAACGGTTGAGGTCAGCCACGTCCTCATCCCCTCGAAAACTGCCAGGGTCCCTCGCGTGGTGCCGTTACCGCCGTAATGCGCTAAATCCGTCTATTACACAAGTATTACAGTTCGCGGCTCCGTTCTGCTGGTAGCTTAGGCACATACAAACATCCTAAGCCGGACAGGGGAATGGGGACCCTCCTTCGACATGCAACTGCAAGATCTCGAGAAATCTCAAGCGCCAAAAGACGAAGTTAACTGGATCACAGCCATTTTCATGGCGATGTTTCACGTGGGGGCCATTGCAGCCCTTTTCTTTTTCACGTGGAAAGCCCTCTTCACTGCGATTCTTCTATGGTGGGTAGCTGGCAGCCTCGGCATCGGTATGTGCTACCACCGCCTGCTGACCCATCGCGGCTACAAAACGCCGAAGTGGGTGGAATACTTTTTGACGATCTGTGCCACGCTGGCGCTTGAAGGCGGACCGATTTTCTGGGTGGCCACGCACCGCATCCATCATCAGTACTCCGATCTCGATGGCGATCCGCACTCGCCCATCGACGGCAAATGGTGGGCGCACATGGGATGGATCCTCATGGGCAAGTCGATGCACCATGATGCGACCACGCTAGCCCGCTACGTTCCCGACCTCGCCAAAGACAAGTTTCACGTCTGGATCACCAAATATCACTACGTTCCCCAAATCATTCTTGGCGTGATTCTGTTCGCCATTGGCGGCCTGCCGCTGCTCCTGTGGGGAACATTCTTCCGTACCGTTTTTCTCCTCCACTGCACCTGGCTGGTGAATTCCGCGACTCATACCTGGGGATCGCGCCGGTTTGCCACTCGCGATCTTTCTACCAACAGCTGGTGGGTAGCTCTGCTGACCTTCGGCGAAGGCTGGCACAACAATCACCACGCGCATCCGACTTCGGCTTCACACGGATTCACCTGGTACGAGATCGATACCAACTGGTACGGCATCTGGATTCTCGAGAAGCTCGGCCTTGCCTGGGACATCAAGCGCATCAAACTGAGTGATGTCGAACAGGGATTGGTCGCGGCTCCCAACGGGGGCTTGATCACGCCCGCGGAATCGATGGCTGCGGCCGGCGACTAGCTCACACATATTTGTCGAGGACAAAAGGCCCTGGCTTAATGCCAGGGCCTTTTGTTTGGCAGCTCGCCCGCAATTTCACACCCGAATGATCATGACTTCAGTTGCCTTGATCAGGGCCGCTGCGGTCTGGCCCTTCTTCAGTTGCATTTCGCGGACCGCTCCCGATGTAATCAGCGACGTGATCAGCTGTCCCCCGACTGAAAGCGTGACCTGCCCCACCAGACCGCTGACTCGCACATCGACGATCCGCCCGACCAGCTGATTGCGGCCGCTGATGCGCTTGTAGCTGACGCGGCGCTCGCCTTCGTTGTGCCCGCGCGTGCGATACAGCAGACGGTCGATCTCCGATTGTGGGATACGGTAGTGTCCCCCCGGCGTCTTCACCGCGCGCAGCTTGCGGTGATAAATCCATTGTTTGATCGTCGGATAGCTGATCTGCAACTGCACGGCTGCATCACGCGGGCGCACCAGCGATTCTGGGAAACTACTGCCGCTCTGATTCTTCACGGCCATGGCTCGGGCTCCTGTCTGCGAACTGAACCCCGCTATCTTAGAACGGGAATCGCACCGAGAGTGTAGGAGCGTGGTTGTACTGGTGAAAATGGGTGACAGCAATCTGCTCGCCCGCCCCGAACGTCAATCCCAGCCTCCTCCATAGATGAATGCGGCCCACGACCAGGCCGGGGGAGATGAATGCTTGCTTTTCCCCGACCAGCTTCTTGCTGCCGTTGGGCCACATGGTTACGTTCATTTCGAGTTCCGGCCACAATTTCCGTAGCACGCGGTATTGCAGTGCCAGGTTGTATGCCACTGGCGTTCCGCTGGTCTGCCGGCCGCCGGTGGGGATGGTCCATCCCAGCGTGCTCTGAAAATCGAAGTCTCGATAGCCCTTGCCGAAGGCGATGGTTGGAGTAATGGATCCGTGCGGTGTCGCGAATCGTCCCGCCGGAACGCTGCCTCCCAGGAACGCGCTGACAATGTAGTTGCCGTGCTCCTCGTTGCCGGCAAAGAGGCGGTATTTCAACAGCAGGGGAATGTTTCCCCCGCCGGCCGGACCGTTCACCGGAACCTGATAGGGCGGCAGGCCGAGGATGATCTCGGTATGTTCCGTCGGGATAAGTTCCAGCCCCTTTCCCCCGCCGTAGTTCAGGTTGTTGCCGTCCGGAGTAGGCGTCCAGATGATATCGGCCCGGAATTCTTCTTCCAGGCGCGGAGTCGTCGTGAACAGAGGAGTGATCCAGTGTGGCTGTTCCCCCTGCGTCTTGGTGACGCGCTTGAACCAGCCGGAAAAGTATCCGTTTTGAGCCACAGCCGGGTGAGGCACGAGGGAAGTGAACCAAAGCAACAGAGCGACACTGCAAGCTCGGCGGAGCATGGATAGCAAGGAGTCCTCGCAGAAAGGCGGAATAGAAAGCGTCTTTACCATATCATATTGAATAATCGATTTATGTATTTATGATAATACGACTCAATATGACTCATCCCACTTGCCCAATGCGCGTTCCACTCTATGGTTCGCATTGATCATCATGGAAGCGGTAGATACTGTTGGGCAGCGTTACAATCTCGGTAACGCCATGCGAATCTCGAGCCGCCGCGGAACCATCGTCTTCTTCCTGTGCTTAGGCATCGGACTAGTCGCGCTGGCGGTTGCTCTGAACGTTGGCTGGATCATCCTCAACTGGCGCGAGGGAGTTCTTCTCTTCTTTGGGATCGTGTTCTTCGCGCTGATCATCGCCGGAATGGTCGTCAACACGATCTTTCTGGTGCGCGAACTGCGGCGCAGCGAACAGCATGACAGCTTTATCAACGCGGTTACCCACGAACTGAAGACACCCATCGCCTCGATCCGGCTTCATCTTGAAACCCTGCAACGTCGCGAATTAGCGGAAGCCCGCAAGCAGGATTTCTACAAAATCATGCTCAGCGACGCCGATCGCCTCACCGATACCGTGGAGCAGGTTCTGAGAGCCGGCCGGGCTGGTGACAAGAAGGCGGGACGCGAAAAAGCCGAAGTCGACTTTGCGCAACTTGTGCACGACTGCATGGACGCGATGCGCACCCGGCATCATCTGCCGCCCGAGTCGTTGCGATTCGAACAGGCCGTCAGCAATGGGAACGGCGTCCACGTTCGCGGGAGTGCCGAAGATTTGCGAACCGCAGTCTCGAACGTTCTCGATAATGCGGTGAAGTATTCCGGCGATCATATCGACGTGCAGGTGCGGCTGGAAACGCCCGACGAAAAGCGCGTCAAGTTGAGCGTTCAGGACCGCGGGGTCGGCATTGCCGAGGACGATCTCAAGCGGATCTTCCGCCGCTTTCATCGGGTAGGGAATCGCTCGCTCGCCCACATCAAAGGCACGGGCCTTGGGCTATTCATTGTGCGATCCATCGCCAAAAAGCATGGCGGAACGGTGTTCGCGCAAAGCGCAGGCGAAGGGCAGGGAACAACCATCGTCATGGAATTGCCGCGCATGGAATCGAGGTCGGGCGCGTGAGCCGCGTTCTGGTGGTGGAAGACGAGGCGCATCTGGCGCAAGGACTTCGCTTCAATCTCGAAGCCGAAGGCTACGTTGCGGACGTCGTCGGCGACGGCGAATCGGCGACGGACCGGCTGCTCAAAGAAAAAGAAAAATTCGACGTGGTCGTGCTCGACATCATGCTGCCAGGCAAGGACGGTTTCAGCGTCGTGTCGGAGTTGCGCGCAGCGCGCAATTATGTGCCGGTCCTCATGCTTACCGCCCGCGGGCGTCCGGAAGATGTGCTCCGCGGATTCGCTTCTGGCGCGGATGATTATCTCGCCAAGCCCTTCGATCT
>DATEJO010000049.1:0-3545 GCA_035277905.1 Candidatus Sulfotelmatobacter sp. | reverse complement strand
GCATGTGCCGGGCCCGCCGTCGCTGCCGTGGGAATTGAACGACGTGCCGCATGGCGAAATTCACCATCACTTCTACCATTCAACAGTCGCGAATGATGATCGAGACTATTACGTCTACACTCCTCCCGGTTACGATCCGAGCGCGAAGACCCAGTATCCCGTTCTGTACCTGCTGCACGGATATAGTGACGACGCCAGTGGATGGACCGCAGTCGGCCGGGCGAACGTGATCCTCGACAACCTGATCGCGCAGGGAAAAGCCAAGCCCATGATCGTCGTCATGCCGCTCGGTTACGGCACAATGCAGATGATCACGCTGGGCTGGGGTGTGTGGAACCGTCAGGACATTCGCGACGAGAATTTTACGAAATTCCGCGAAGCTCTTCTGACAGAGGTCATGCCGAAGGTCGAAAGCGAATACCGGATCAAGAGAGACCGCGAATCCCGCGCCATTGCGGGCCTTTCCATGGGCGGGTCGGAATCCTTGCTAACCGGATTGAACAATCTCGACAAGTTCGCCTGGGTAGGTTCGTTCAGTGCGGGAGGACTTCCCGAGCCCTTCGACAAGGATTTTCCTGGCCTGGATGCAAAGGCGAATCAGCAGTTGCTTCAGTTGTGGGTCGCTTGTGGAACCGAAGATCGCCTGATCACACCAAACCGAAACTTCCGGAACTGGCTCAAGCAGAAGGGAATCAATCACGTCGATATAGAAACTCCCGGCATGCATACCTGGATGGTCTGGCGGCGGAATCTGGCGCAGTTCGCTCCTCTGCTTTTTCAACACGCGATGGGAGGCAGCGGATCGTACTAGAGAATGCCGGCTATTACGGCACGTTGACGTGATCGCGATCGGGAGTCTCTGCCGGAACATATTTCACTGCGGCCGTGCGTTCCAGTTTGTCCCACGCGAATTTGCGGCCCTCGAGCGCGCGCTTCAGCGTCTTGAACAGCACCACCGAAAACAACTGGCGGTAGGCAAAGCGCTGCAGCCAGACTTGGCTCAGCAGCCAGACGTCTTCCTTGTCGTCGGGACGACGGCGCTCCAGCGCAAACGCAATCGTCGACGCGAAGAAGTCGATGACCAAAAATGCGAAGAAGAACAAGACCAGCTTGTGAAAGCTCGCCGGATCGGTGGAGTCGGGATGGAAATGTTTCTGGATGTAGTACCAGATCGTCCCCACGACAAACATGATGTCGATCAGCGGCGAAACAAGCGGCAGAAGAATCTGGAAGATGACGATATTGGGCAGCGCGATCCATCCCAGCACGCCCTTGCGCGCGACCACGTCGCGATGCTTATAGACGGCCTGCAGAATGCCAAAGGACCAGCGGAATCGCTGGCGCATCAATCCATTCGCGTTTGTGGGCGCTTCGGTATAAGCCAGCGCCATGTCTTCATATTCGACGCGATAGCCCATGCGCAGCAGCGCCATCGTTAAGTCAGCGTCTTCGGCGACAGTATCCAGGTGATATCCACCTGCCTCGCGCACGGCGGTGACTCGCCAAGCGCCGATTGCGCCCGGCACGACGCTGACCGCGCCGAGCACGTCCAGCGCCCGCCGTTCGAAGTTCTGGCTGGTTATGTATTCCAGAGCCTGCCAGCGCGTCCAAAGATTGACTCGGTTGCCGACCTTGGCATTGCCGGCGATTGCGCCGACTTTCGGATTGATGAAATGCGGCACCAGTCGCGAGATCGCGTCGGGCGCAATGATCGTGTCGGCGTCGATGCCGACGAATAACTCAGCGTCGCCAATGTGCTCGATGCCGTAATTGAGAGCCTCGGCTTTGCCGGCATTCTTCTTCGTCAGGATGAGAACTCTGCCAGCGGCCGATTCCGCTTTGAATGCATCCCGCGCAACTTCCAATGTGCGGTCCTTCGAGCCGTCATCGATTACGATCACGCGGAGGTTTCGATAATCCGAGTTCAAAGCGCCGCGCACGGTACGTTCGATGACCTTCTCTTCGTTATAGGCGGGAATCAGCACCGCTACCTTGGGCTTGTAGGAAGCCACTTCGGCGGGCTTGCCGAAAATCTTTTCGTGCAGCCGGTCATAAACGGCGGCCGCGCCGATGAATAGCAGTCGTCCCGTCATCAGCAGATCGCCGATGATGAAGATCCACGTGATGCCGACGATTCCGGCGTCGAAGAACCAGAAACCCAGCCGGTCGAGCCGGGCTGCCCAGCGCTCGCCGCGCGTCAGAGGAGCCATTACGTCTGCGGCTTCCATGCCGAGCAGCGCGTAGACAGGCACAATGTCATAGCCGCGGGCGCGAATGCCATCGATGATCACCGGCAACGCGCGCACTGTCTCAGCCCGGTTTCCTCCGCCATCATGAAGAAGAATAATGTTGCCGCAGCGTAAGTCTTCCACTTTGCACGGCGGCAAATGGGAGAGCACATATGACGAGATCTGCTCCGCCGAATGACGCGGATTCTCGCTCCAATCGTTAGGATCAATCCGGTTCCCGACGGTGATGTACCCCATCTCCTGCGGAATCTCGAGCGGACGCACCTGGTCAGCCGTGTCCGGTTCCTCATCGATTGCGTACGGAGGTCGCATCAGCGTGGCGCGAATTCCCATCAGGCTTCCGAACAGCCGCTCGGTGAGATTCAGTTCCACTTTCATGTACGAAGTGGAAATGCCGCTCACATCGGGATGTGTGAAGGTGTGATTGCCGACAGTATTGCCTTCTTTGTAAATCCGTTTGGCAAGGCTCGAAAACTTGTCCGTCTGAATTCCAATCAGGAAAAACGTGGCGGTCGCGTGCTTCGCCTTCAGCACGTCGAGAATCTTCGGAGTCCAGTCCGGGTCGGGTCCATCGTCGAACGTGATCGCCACTTTGTTGCGGGCGTACCCATAGCGGCCGACGCGGTAGGGTTCCGGAAGATTCTGGAAGACCTCATCGGTGATCATTTTGCTGCCGGCATCGACCGAGATGTCGCGGGTGCCATGGGCGGGTTTGTCTTCGATCCGCAGAATCTCGCCTTGGCCTTCCATATCGACATCTGCGCCGGGCGGAACATCTTTCAATTTATCAGCGGCGGCCGGATCGCCAGGGACATCCCACACTTTCCATAATGAGCGGTCTTCACTCCCAAGACGCCAGAGAGCGAATGTCTGAATCCCCAGATTCTGCGCCGATCTCATGGCATTCAGCGCCGTAACCCCATCGAGGAACCATAGGTCGTGCCGGTGGTTGTGCTCGTCGAGATAGCTGAAGTGGGGATTCATCGCGTCGTCGTCGAAATTGACGTCTTCTTCGGAATCGCGCGCCGAGAGCCATGCGTCCTGCACGCTGACGATATGGTCGTGATCCTCGGGAGGCAGCGTGCCGGCCTTCGGCTTCAAAACCCAGTCATAACCGTAGTTGGCGATCGCGCAGATGATCTTCTGCTTGGGGATGACCGTCTCGGCATACTTCAGGTTCTCGACAAACCAGTCCTGCGACGCAACAGGTCCCGATGCCGCTCCGGGATAGTGCTCGTCGTAATTCATCAGCACCACACCGTCAGCGGGAGCTGCCAGCGCAGGATAGTTGTATTC
>DATEJO010000048.1:0-23613 GCA_035277905.1 Candidatus Sulfotelmatobacter sp. | reverse complement strand
TTGGCGACCATGTCGTCGTAATCACTCCGGCCTGTGCCAGGACCGGTTGGCTGTCCTGCCGAATATTGCACCAACTGCCCAACTTTTTCCTCCAGGGTCATCTTGCGAAGAATTGCGTCAACCCGGGAGTCGAGAGCCGGGTCATTGATGGTCCCAGCTTTTGTGGTGGATTTTGCTGCTGTCTGCGAGTAACCAGAAATGCTAACAATCGCGCAGGCTAAAACCAGAATCGCCAGGCTTCGAACAATTCGTGAGCCTCGAGTAATAGAATCGTGAGTCTGAGTAAGGACGAAAACAGGGTATGAGAACGGCATTGGTCGATCCTCCGTCACTCGAATCGTATCATTTACTAAATCGAATTAGTATGGGCTGTCGGTTGCGTAATACGGGTGTAAGCGCGTCTTCAGAATCGATGAGGTTTGGCTTCTGGCGGTTTGGCTTGCGGGTTCGCGCGGCTTTATGCGAGACTCCGCTGGGTGACCAGGAAAAGCTCTGGGAAAAGCACCCAACCAGCTTCCCGCAACCGAACCGTCAGCCTGAAAGAACTGGCGGAGCACCTCGGCCTTTCCCCGGCCACCGTATCGCTCGTCATTAACCGTTCTCCGGTCGCCGATTCCATTCCGCAATCAACTAAGGACAGAGTTTTCGCTGCGGTTCAAAAGTTTAAGTACCGGCCGAATTTCTTCGCCCGATCGCTGCGCGCGCGCCACACTTTTACGGTGGGCGTGATCGTCCCTGAAGTTAGCGAAGGCTATTCCACGTCGGTGATGGGCGGCATTGAAGATCATCTGCTGCAAGAGGGATATTTTTATTTCGTGGTCAGCCACCGTCACCGTGCCGATCTGATGGACGAGTATCCCCGGCTTTTTGTCGAACGATCGATCGACGGCTTGATCGCTGTAGATACTCCCTGGTCTCTCTCATTGCCGGTCCCGGTTGTAACTGTTTCCGGCCACAACCAAGTGAAGGGTGTCACAAATATCGTTTTGAATCATGTCCGCGCCGCCGAACTTGCACTGCAGCATCTGGCCGATCTTGGGCATCGGCAGATTGCTTTCCTCAAAGGCCAGGAGTTCAGTTCGGATACGCAAGTTCGCTGGAGCAGCATCGAAAAAGTGGCTCGGCAGATGGATCTCGCCGTCACTCCATCGCTCGTCGCCCAACTGGAAGGGGATTCGCCTTCGCCGGATGTTGGGTACGAAGCGACGCAGCGTCTGCTTGCTGCGCGAAAGCCTTTCACCGCGCTCTTTGCTTTTAATGACATTTCGGCGATGGGCGCCGTCCGCGCGCTTCGCGAAGCGGGACTGCGTGTTCCGCAGGACGTTTCTGTCGTCGGTTTCGACGACATCCAAAGCGCCGCCTACCAGAATCCCGCGCTCACCACGATTCGACAGCCACTCAAAGAGATGGGGCGAATTGCCGGTGAGACGCTTCTTCGCCGAATCCGCCAATCCGACGCGAGCCATGGAGGCGAGATTACGGTCGAGCCTGACTTGATTGCCCGCGAAAGCACGGCACCGGCAAGGGATTTGGCGCCGCCTCGAAAAAAATTACCGAAAACCGCGCCACGCTGAGAGCGTTTTCCGATTTTTCGCAACCGCGTACAATAAACTTCAGTGGATTCACTTCCAGAAAGGCTGTCATGACGACCATGCATCAAACTCGCCCGCAAGTTGCGGCCGAAGTTCCCGCAGTTCCTCTTACGACGGAAGGCTACAGCGCCCTTCATCAGATGATGCGACTGCGTTGGCCGGCCTGGCGTGCGCTGCCCGCTGCTGAGAAGTCAGAGATTGCGCGGGAAGCCTCCGAAGTTCTCTCCGAGATGGAGAAGCATTCTCCCGGCCAGTCTGCTCTTTATTCCCTGATAGGGCACAAGGGCGACCTGATGCTGATCCACTTTCGCGAATCGTTTGCCGATCTGAATAAAGCGGAACTCAAACTGGCCAACCTGCGTTTGAACGACTATCTCGATGCAACGACTTCTTATTTGTCGATCATTGAACTCGGACTCTATGAATCAACGCTGAAGATTTACAAAGAACTGATGGAACAGGGCATTGAGCCGCATTCCGACCAGTGGAAGGCCGAGATCGAATGCAAGCTCAACCGTCACAAAGAAGCGATGCGACCGCGCCTCTATCCGGATATTCCTCCGAATCGCTATGCCTGCTTCTATCCGATGGACCGTCGCCGAGGGGAAGAGAAGAACTGGTACAAATTGCCGATTGAAGAGCGCGCGCGCCAGATGAACGATCACGGCCTCGTCGGCCGGCGCTATGCCGGAGAAGTGAAGCAGATCATCACCGGTTCGATCGGTTTCGACGATTGGGAGTGGGGAGTCGATCTGTTCGCCGACGATCCATTGGTCTTCAAAAAACTCATTTACGAAATGCGTTTTGATGAAGTCAGCGCCGTTTATGCGCTGTTCGGACAATTCTATGTAGGAGTGCGCGTCCCCGCGGCGAAACTCGAACGACTGCTGAGCGGAGAACTGCCGACCTAGCACGGACCAGAACAGACGCTAATAGATCGCCCCGTCGGCCTGCGTGCTCTGAATCTTTCCGTCAACGACCGAGAGCGTGTAAGTCGTCGCATCTCCGCTCCAGAAGCGGAAATTCCAGTGCCTGCCGGATTGCACGTGATCGACGCGAACCTCACGAAACGTTAGCGGAGCGCCTTTTTCACAGGTTTGAGGCGCCTCACCCGGCCGGAGAAAATACGCGCCTCGTCCTGTTCCAATCACGATAGATCTTCCATCCGCTTCAACGAGTACGGCCGATCGTTCATCAATCGCGACTTCCCGCGGAGAAGCGCTCCACCCATCTTTCATGATGCGAGCCAGGAATCCGAGTGTTCGGCCCATGCGGTCACGTTTGACAAAGTGGGAGTCGGTGATCAGGTTCTCTAGTCCCGGCACTCTCAGGAAGTCCCGCACCAGCGTCACGCGGTCAAAATACGGATCTGCCAAAACCTGCGCTGAACTCAAATCCTTATCGTCCGGCTTGTCGCCCAGCGCTCCGTAGACGAACTCCCCAAGAACCGCCAGTCCTGCGCTCGTGCCGCCAACCGGCTTGCCGGCCCCGATGTCATCATTAATTGCCGTCTGAACCGGAGTTCCTTTCCATGCGCGGATATAGTTCGCCTGATCGCCACCAGCAATAAATACGACGTCGGCGCGACGTATGATGCCAGCAACCGCTGCGTCTCCGCGGGAATGATCAGTGTGGCCACGGAATTCGCCTTGCACAATCCGTTCACGTACGAGTTGTAATCGTCGTCGCCCCGGGCCCGCAGGATCAGAAAATCGCCACCGTTCCCTTTCCCGCAAAGCCAGCGAAAGGCCTCGTCGAGATCCGTCCCGCCTCCCATCATCGCGATTCCGGCCTGGGGCTTCGTCTGCGCGTCAGCCTTGTTGCCGATTCGGAAATACTGGTACGTTCCTGCGTGCGCGCTGCTTGCGATACCGGTGACCGAACACAAAAAAAGAAGCGTGCGCAGTTTCATTTTCATAAAGCAGAACAGTACAGGGTAACCTTCAGGATGGATTGAAAACTTGTGGCAGTTCACGAAAGTGGGTCTGCTACTTCAGTCCTTGTACCAGATACAAGTCTGACAAGGTGCGGGTGTATCCATACACATAAGACTTCTCGTCGGCCGAAACCAGGACTCCTCGAATCGTGTCGATACCGGCAGCGTCGGCCGGTTCGAACGATCGCCAGAAAGTTCTTTGACCGGTCGCTACGTCGATGCGGAACACCTGCGCAGGAATCTGTCCTCTGGTGATTACGAAGAGCGAGCGCCCATCGGCCGACCAGGCGGTGGGAAATTCTCCAGGTTGAGTGTTCGCGACGACTTTCGAATCGCCTCCGTTAACCGGGAACAGGTAAATCTTTTGGTCCGGGCCGCGAGCCGCTACCGTCGTTCCATCCGGAAAGAGAACCATCCCAAACGCAATGCCTTCCATGCTTAACGGATGCGGTTTGCCTTCGTCAAAAGACTCTACGTAGAGCCGCGCCCCGTGTCCAGCTTCTGTCCCGGTGAACACGAATCGTTTTCCATCCGGCAGGAACGAGCCCGCAATGTGGTTCAGTCCATCGTCCTTTAACTGCTTCATATCGCCAACGCCCGTCGGATACAACACCAGCGGCGATGGCACGATGTTCAAGCGCGACAGGGCCCATTGTCCATCCGGCGAAAGCGAAAGACCGGTTCCTTCGCCCAATCGAATCGCAGGAGATCCATCCGTATTTCTGAGGTAGACGGCGTATTTCGGCCCGCCGCCTTCTCCGGATTCGAAGAAGAGGATCATTTTTCCGTCGGCCGACAGGCTTCCTGGCACCGACCAATCCATCCACGAAAGATCCTTTTCCTTCGGCTCGCCCGGTCCTAGCCCGATCATTCCCGCGCGATCGTTGCCGCGCGTCAGCAGCACGTGTCCATCTTTGCTCACGTCCAGGATCGTCAACTCACCGGGCACCCGCGCAAGGAGACGCACTTTCCCCGAGAGATCTGTCGCATAGAGAGACCGGTCACCACCGGTGTGCGTCGCCGCGAACCATATTTCGCTGGCGTCAGGAGACCACGCCAGTCCTTGTATGCTGTCCCATCCCGCCGATAAGATTCTTTTCTTGCCGTTGAGATCCAGAACAGCTACGGCGCCGCCGTCATCGCCCGTTTGAGGATGGTCAACGAACGCAATACTCTTTCCATCCGGAGCGAACCGCGGATTTCCAATCCATCCGTCTGCCTCATACAGAACCTTGCCCAGAGGAAATTCTAGCCGCTTTCGGCCCGCGACTTCATGCACGATCGCAACATTCTGGCCGTCGGGCGACCAGTCGGCCCACTCGACATCGTTCAGAATCTCACGCGGAGCTCCACCCACCAGCGGAACTCGTGCCAAGGTTCCTGCATACAGAAATGAGGAATCCCGCGGCTTGCTGTGCAACGCGAGCAGCATTTCCCCGGAAGCGGACACGGCCAGAATATCCGCGCCCTTCGGCTCCATCTCCTGCGATTGCGGGCTCTCAGGGCGAGTGTTGAAAAGATCCAGCGGCTTGCCTTCCCACGCCGCGCTGTAAATAACCGTCTTTCCATCTGGTGCAAAGCGGGCGGAATGAACAATTCCACGCCGAAACGTCAGCGGATGATAAGACGCGAACCCGCGCTCTCCCGAGCCCTTGAGCAGCCATGCTCCGATGCCGAATCCGACTAGCAGGCAAGCTACTGCTGCAAGAGCTGTTGTGCGCCAAACTGAACGCATGGACGCTGGAGGTTCTGAAGATCGTGGCGGAGCAACTCTCGCCGCCGAGACAGCCGAAATAGCCGACCCGCTCGCAGCCCGAATTCTCGAGCTTTCTAATCCGCGCTTGATGCGCTTGAGATCTCCTCGCAATTCGGCCGCGGTCTGGTAGCGCATATCGCGCTCTTTCTCCAGCGACTTCGCAATCAGATCATTCAGCTTTTCTGGGAGGGCGGCATTCAGGGTTTCGACCGGAGCCGGAGCGCGATTCAGGATAGCTTCAAAGATCACTCCATTGCTGCTTCCCGAGAATGCCATCTGCCCGGTCGCCATTTCATACATCACGACCCCGAACGCAAACAGATCCGTCCGCGGGTCAAGCTCCTCAGCCCGTACCTGCTCCGGAGACATGTAAGCTACGGTGCCGATTGTCGATCCGGGACTGGTCATTGCTCCTTCGGGAGCGGTCACGGTATGCTCCGTGCTCGCCGCCAGTTTAGCCAGGCCGAAATCCAGCAGTTTGGCCTGACCACGCCTCGTCACGAAAATGTTCGCCGGCTTGATGTCGCGATGGATAATGCCCCTGCTGTGCGCGGCGTCCAGCGCGTCCGCGATCTCGATGCTGATGCCGAGAAGAGTCTCCACGTCGAGCGGCCGGCCGCTGATGCGATGCTTCAGCGTCTGCCCTTCGAGATACTCCATCGCGATGAAGGCATTTCCGTTGTATTCATCGATTTCGTAGATCGTGCAGATGTTCGGATGGTTGAGCGCAGATGCGGCTTGCGCTTCGCGCTGAAACCGGGTTAGCGCCTGAGGATCTTTCGCGACATCATCGGGAAGGAATTTGAGAGCGACGAAGCGCTTCAGTTTCGTGTCCTCGGCTTTGTAGACGACACCCATCCCTCCTCCGCCGAGTTTCTCTAGAATCCGGTAGTGGGAGATGTTTTGGCCGATCATGCCGTGAAGGCTATCGCAGCGCAGCTATCTTATGGTGCGTACTAATTTTGCGCAAGGTAGTTCGAGGATGCCGGCAAAACCGGCTTCTACTCCCTGGAACAGAAGCGTTCAAGGAAGGGCGCCCTATCAAACCTATAGCTGCCCCGTTGCAGGGAAGAGAGGTATGGTCACGGCGGGGTTTCGGTTGGTCGAGATCCCTGCAGCGGCCTAAGCCGCGCGAACGCGGTTTGCTCATCGGCTATGAATAAATCGTGAGCCCGCCGCCCAATATTGCGACGTATGCAATCGCGAGAAAGGCGCTCGCCATAATCCATGAGTAACGGCGCGACAATCCCTCTGCTTCCCGAATCGGTTGCGCCCCCCTCGGAATGTAGTATTGCAGCCAAATCAGCCCACTCTGACCACCTGCGGTCGCAGGCAGGGCTGATTGCCATATCAGTTGCATCCCAAGCGGATTCAACGGCGCCGCGGCACTCGCGAGCGCTATCGCCGTGAGATAAGGCACAAGGGTCAGCCTGCGCAGGCGCTTCTGCTGTTGTCGTGGAACGCCCACGTATCGCACGAGTGCGGCGCCAATCAATCGAACCGCAATAAAGTACGAAACGGCACCACCGGCCGCGAGTAGCGTCCGCCAAGCCCAATGTGGATGCAATCCCTGAATCACGGCCGCCCAATCTCCAAAATCAGTTACGCCGGAAAAGAAGAAGTAGCCCGTCCCGGTAAACAGGTTGAACGCGAAACTTATCAGCAGACAATACCGAAACGAAATCGGACAGCGGGAAGACTTCCGCAAAAAGAGCCAGAAGATCAGTCCGGCAGCAAGATTCACCAGCGTCCCCCCGGCTTCCACCAGACGAGAGTCGTAGGCGCTCGACCACGCAACGGTTGTCAGAACTCCCGACTTCGCTCCTGTCAACAGGGCGATAAGTCCGTGTCCGATTCCTTCATGCAGAACATTGCAGAGAATCGCTGCAACAATGCTGATCGCAATGACGGTGAGGACATCATCTCGTGCGACGCTGCTCTTCTCGTTATCCGCCAAAGCGGCAATTTTGGAAACCTGTTCCATCGACGATTCACTTAAAGATGGTTGCGACATTAGAATTCGACCGTTAGTGCTGTCAACTTTCCGCATACCAATCCGAGTGAGGTGACCAGCGCGAGCACGCCAGACACTGCGTGGAGGTCCATTGATGAAGGCACGCTGGACAGACTCCTCCCGTATCGAAGGTATTCCACGCATGGCCACAGTCGCAGGACCATAGCTCGTTCTTGCGTGGCGACCATCCGCAATGGGGGCAGCAGATGCGCGGGCCGGAAGACTTGCCGCCTTTTTCAAGTTCGCGATCCAGAACTGCTCCGGATTTCGTGGAATCATCCTCGTGCGGGCACATGCGTAGATATTATGGCCCGCTCTGCCAGATCAAAAGAAGTATCTGGAGGCATTAGCGAGGATTGCTTACTTCATTTTGTTTTTTTGATGCCGGTGCCTGATCTTCTAGTCCGCTTTGCCACTAGCCGCAGAGCAGTGCCTTTGTGAATCGCTACGTGCTCAGTTTTGTCGCTCTTGATGAGGTACTGCGGCGCTTCCCGCGTGGCGTGATGTGTGTATCCCTTGAACTCCGTGTCAGACGTGAGCTTTTTGAAGATGACTCCACTGACCCGGCCAGCTTCGGAATTCCATCGCACGTGATCCCCGACCTTGAAATTAGACATTGTCATCATCCGCGAGAGGTTCAGCCTCTATTTCGACATCCTGCCGCGTCGGCCTTGCATCGAACCAAGTCCGCTGATTCGCATGAATTTTACTAGCCGGAGGTAAGTGATGAGAGATGAAGGCGTGATCGGCAAGATCGAACAACAGGAATGGCTCAAGCCGGCTGAAGAAGGACTCCAAAAGGCTATCCACAAATCTTTTGAGTTCCGGGGCGGACGTCAGGTGAAGAACTTCCTTCATGGAACCTGGATCGGCCACCCGCTGCATGTGATTCTCACAGACGTACCAATCGGCGCGTGGACTACAGCCGTCTTCTTCGACGCGCTGGACTCTATGAGTAGTCGTCGTGAGTACAGGGTTGCCGCAGATGCGGCACTCGGTCTGGGGCTCGTTAGCGCTATGGGAGCGGCAGCCACCGGTCTAGCCGATTGGCAGGACATAGACCCGCCCGCTCGTCGCGTTGGTCTGGTACATGGATTGTTGAACATCGCAAGCGTCGTTCTTTTTGGGAGTTCGCTTATGGCGAGGCGCGCAGGAAAGCGCTCAACAGGGCGTAGCTTGGCTGCGCTTGGGTATGCAGTTTCGGTCGGGGCGGCTCGCTTGGGCGGCAATCTTGTTTACGGGCAAAAGATCGGCGTGGACCACTCCATGCCGGAAAAGCTGCCGGAAGACTTCACGCCCGTACTCTCTGAGACGAAATTGCAAGACGGACAACCGGTGCGTGCCGAGCACAACGGAACTCCGATTCTGCTCGTACGTCGTGGTTCAGAGATATTCGCGCTGGCTGAGACCTGCTCACATCTTGGCGGGCCTTTATCGGAAGGCAAACTCGACGGCGATGTCATCCAGTGTCCCTGGCACGGCTCTCGCTTTTCTATACGGGACGGTCATGTAGTTGACGGCCCCGCTGTGCATCCTCAACCTTGTCTGGAGGCTCGCATCAGAAATGGAGAGGTTGAAGTGCGCAGATCGGATTGCCGGGCACCGCGAACCGCTTCGAATCAAACAGAAATGGAGTCGCAGCCGCGCACCGGAACAACGGGCTGAGGGATTGAGAGTTGTTGGCCAGGTACAGGGCAGAATAGTGGGAGGAAAAACTCAGATCGGTGGAATCCCGCGAATTGAAATGAGTCTTTGGTGAGCGCGGCAGGATTCGAACCTGCGACCCATGCCTTAAAAGGGCATTGCTCTACCACCTGAGCTACGCGCCCAACCCTATTCAATTTAGCATACTGCGAACCGTGCTCCCGCAGTTGCGCGATTGCTGATTGATAGCGCTATTTTCTTCAAAAATTGGCTGCTCTTGCAGCCATGCTCTTTGTATCACATCAGCGACGCCAAACCGCCTCGTCGTGTCAGGCGTGCGCGGTCAATTTCTAAGTTGTTGTGACGTTTGAAAATGATTAGTCAGCCGCATCGACCGATTTGTCATAACAACTTACTGCATAGTTGCAACTCGCGCTGCCACGTGCGCATCATGGATAGGTAGAGTCTCTGGTGTCTCGTATTCCTGTGCATTGCGCTGGGAATTTTTCACCATCGCGTTCCTGGGGCCGATGGTCTTCCTCCACGGTGTTTCGTGGTTAGGTAGTGTTGGCAGGCACATTCCGCGTGCGAAACCTGAGAATTCTTACTCCCATTCCGATTCCAAGCGTAGCGCGCCGCTACATCGTAGCCATCCTTACCGGCATTCTCGCCATATTGCTGCGGTGGCTGCTTGATCCTGTGCTGGGCCATGTTGCTTTTTATGCGACCGTCTACATTGCGGTTGCGTACTGCTCGATCGTGTGCGGGTCGAGGCCTGCGATCGCCAGCGGTGTAATTGGATTTTTGGGAGTTTTCTACTGGTTCGTCGATCCCCGCTATTCCTTCCATGTCCTCAGCGTTCCTCAGATTCACGGGATCATCGGCTTCGTTCTGGTCAGTGCCGTGCTGATCGGATTTGGCCAGGCCAATCGCACTAAACAGCTGCGTCTGAACAACACGATTGACGCTCTGACTACGGAAGCCACCGAACGCCAACGCGCCGAAGCCGAGCTTCGTAAGGCCCATGATGAACTGGAACTTCGGGTCATCGAGCGGACTTCTGAACTTTCTCGTGCTCTTAAGCAGCTGGAATCCGAGATTGGTGTGCGAGAACAAGCCGAATCGGGGCTCCGGCACCTTTCCTTGCGCCTGATGACCCTGCAGGATGAAGAGCGGCGTCGCATCGCCCGCGATTTACACGACACGGCTGGCCAGACGCTCGCGGCAATGAAGATGTCCATCGCCCTGATCAGGCAATTAGAAGGCGCCGCGCCCGGTCTGCAATCTCTTCTCGATGATCTGGATGCATTGGCCGACGAAGCTCTGCAGGAAGTGCGCACAACTTCCTACCTCTTGCATCCTCCGCTGCTCGATGAGGCCGGGATTGCCTCTGCGACTCGCTGGTTCGTCGAAGGGTTCGCCCGCCGCAGCGGAATTCAAGTACACTGCGACATCCCCGACAAGATGGAGCGCCCGTCGCGCGCATGCGAGCTGGTTCTCTTTCGGGTTCTTCAGGAAAGCCTTACCAATGTCCACCGTCATTCTGAGGCGAACGCAGCCACCATCCGCCTTGCTCGCACAAATGATGTGTTTCAGCTGGAAATCTCTGATAACGGTAAGGGCATCTCGGAAGAGCGCTTGCGGAACTTCGAAACTTCTCCCCACAAAGCCGGAGTCGGAATCACAGGAATGCGCGAGCGCGTACGCGAGCTGGGCGGTCACATCGAGATCAGATCGCTCAATCCGGGCACCAGCATTTGTGTCACCCTTCCGACGACTATTCCAACCTCCATACCCGATCCTGCCAGCGCCGTCGAATTGGCTTCTTGAGATCCCGCCCACATTGCAGAACTCCCCTTGCCCGCGCGCGTCACTGGGTTTTGCAATTTTGAGTAGAATGATCGCGGATTCAACCTGCCACTGTGAAGACCATCTCCAAACCCGCGGGCCTGCGGTACTGGATGCTGCGTGTGCTCGAGGAGTGCGATAACGTCGCCGCCGATTTCAGTGCCGATCCCGTGCACGATCTTCGTGTGTCGCTCCGACGATGCCGCTCCATGGCCGACGGAATGATGGCCATGGACCCTGACCGAAATTGGAAAGATATGAAGAAGGCGGGCCGGCAACTGTTCCAGCGGCTGGGCGCATTGCGCGATATCCAGATCATGATGGAGTGGATTGAGAAACTCGGGCTCGAGAACTACGGTCAAACCTCTCTACCTGTTTCAGAAATTGAGCCACTCTCAAATTCCGATCTTTCTGCCGAAAAGGCTATCGCGCCAGCAGACTCTCCTGCTCGGAACCTGCTCGGAATCTTGAAAAACCGCGAGGCCGAGCAGAAGCGAGGAGCTCGTGCAGCACTTGAAGAATTCGATCGCAAACAATGGAAGCATTGGAGCAGGACGTTGCCAGCCCGTGCTTCCCGCATCCGAGCCGGCAGTCTGCTTTTCAAGCATCTGGCGTTAGAGCGCTGGACCGCCGCTCGCGGGCTGCACGTCCGCGCCATGCGCAATGGCTCGCAGGTGGCTCTTCACACCTTGCGCATCGGCATCAAGCGCTTCCGCTACATCGTCGAAAATTTTCTACCAGAAGAACATCAGCTCTGGGGCAGCGATCTGAAGCACATGCAAGATTTGCTCGGCGAGGTTCATGACCTCGATGTCCTGTGGGCGACGGCTGTCTCTTCGCGCATTTTTCCGGACGAGGTCTCGCGGAAGTCGTGGCACGAACAGATTCTGGAAGAGCGCACGAAACGGGTTGACGAATACCGCAAGGGAACAACTGGCCCCGATTCACTGTGGCAGGCTTGGCGAAATGGCTTGCCACAAGGCAAGCAAATTCAGCAGATTGCGACCAGAAGGATGAAGTTGTGGGCGAGGGAGCTCGATCCCGACTTTGCCCATTCAGAACGCGTGGCGCGGCTCTCTCTTGAGCTCTACGATGGAATCACCTCCAGTGGATTATTGGCGCCGGCGAACTCCACAGCAATCACAAACGGCAGCAACACGGATTCCCGTTCGGCGCTCTACGCAGCGGCATTGCTGCACGACGTTGGAAAAGTTAAGGGCAACAAGGGACATCAGAGAAAATCGTTTGACCTCATCAAGAAACACGGAATTCCTCTAGGCTGGAATGAAGTCAGCATGCAACAGGCAGCGATCGTGGCGCGCTTCCATTGCGGAGCCTTGCCTACCCGACGCCATAGGCTTCTCCGCGATCTGCTTCCGGATGAACAAAAATCGGTGATACGCCTTTCGGCCGTCCTTCGATTGGCCAATGCGCTGGATTCCTCCCACGACGGGCACGTCCGCCGGGTCAAGATCGAAAACATGCCAACGGCCAAGCAGCGTAGTAATGGATTCCTGCGCAAGGCCGTTCCGCTCGGCAAGAACGAAGCACTCATCATCTCAGCCGAGGGATATGCCGACGGAACAGCAACGGCACAGGCAGTCGCGGCGGAACGGTATTTGCTGGAAACCGTATTGCGTCGCCCAATCATCGTCAGGCCGGCTTCTGCTGTTCGGCGTCCGGCTACCGGAGCGCGCCGCAACTCTGCGTGAAAATGCGGCTTCGTAATGAAACTGTCGAGTCACTTTGCGTAGGGCCTTCCGCGGAGTACAAATTCAAGTGGCATTCGAAAGCTCGAAGTGTTCGCGTAAAAACCTATGACTCACGCGCAACTTGTGGAACGGGCGGTTCGCTGGCTTCGGTGGTACCGTTGCGGAGTAGTGCTTTCCGAGCAAGCTTGTATTAGCGGAGAGGTGCCCGACGCCATCGGATGGAAGCAAGCCTGTCATTCCGTTCTTGTCGAATGCAAAGTGACTCGCGCCGACTTTCTGGCCGATCGTGACAAGCCATTTCGCAAGAAATCCGAAAAAGGCGTTGGCAGTGAGCGTTTTTACCTGACTCCGCCGGGCTTGCTGAAAATCGAAGAACTTCCTGTGGCTTGGGGATTGCTCGAACTCCGGCGTGGCCGCGTCGAGATGCTCCATCCCTCCGCAAAGAATCTCCGCACCGCAACTGGATTCCGCTACGAGATGAATCTTCTGCTGGCCAGCCTGCGCCGCGTCGAAGTGCGCATCGAGCCGCAGAGCATCACTGACTTCCTGAAGTGGAAGAATCGCATGGCCGAATACAATCGCGGCACATTACCCGAAGGACTCACCGCGACCGATGAAGAGAGAAACGGCTTCCTCGAACCGGAAATGCCGTGCTGATGGGTCTTCAACGAGCGATGCGATTTGGCGTAATCGTGTGCCTGCTCGTTGTGGCAGTGTCATTGCTTGCCCAGCATCAACCCGAGCATCCCGAATTAAACGAGCAGCAACTTGGCACTGTCCATTTCCCGACCTCCTGCGATCCTAAGGTTCAAAAGACGTTCGAACGTGGCGTAGCTCTGCTGCATTCGTTTGCATTCGAAACCGCCGAGGCGACGTTCCGGCAAGTCGCGCAGGAAGATCCGCACTGCGCCATGGCGCACTGGGGAATTGCCACCACGTTCAGCCGATGGGCAGGTCCCGACGAGAAACAGCGAAAAGAAGGCTGGACCGAGATCCAGACGGCAGAGTCCCTGCACGCCAGGACGGCACGCGAGCGTGCCTATATTCGAGCCGAGGCGGCGACCTACGAGCATCCGGAGAAAGACGACAAGAAACGAGGCGACCGTTACCTCAAACGGATGGCCAAGCTTTACCGTGATTATCCTGACGATTATGAAGCTGCCGCCTTCTACGCTTTGGCATTGGAGGAATCGGATGACGATGATCCGACGCATGCCAGACGAAAGCAGGCAGCGGCCATTCTTGAGAAGCTATTCGTAATCGAACCCAATCACCCCGGCGTTGCGCATTATCTGATTCACACCTACGACGTCCCCGGAATGGCGGAACTAGGGCTGCCGGCTGCGCGGCGCTATGCCCAGATTGCTCCTGCCGCTCCCCATGCGCTGCACATGCCGTCACACATATTTGCCCGGCTCGGGATGTGGCAGGAGGACATCAATTCCAATCTCGCATCGATTGCCGCCAGCCGAAATGCATCTATCACACACATGGGTGACGAGGGCCATCAATATCACGCCATGGAATTTCTTGTGTACGCCTACCTTCAATCCGGACGCGAGGATGAAGCTAAGCGCGTCATCGATGGGCTGAAAGACTTGCCCAAGATGAAGAATATGTACGGCACGGATTACGATCCAAATATCTCGGCTCAGGTGGAATATTCCGCGAGCTACGTGACCGAGCTGCACCTGTGGAAGGATGCGGTTGCGTTGCCTCAGATCACGCCTAATGACGACGGAGACACTTCGCTTACATTCAAGGCGCATGCTCTAGGTGCCGCACATCTTGGCGATCTCAAGAGGGCAGAGGAGAATCTGCGCTCCGTCAAAGCGCTCCATGACACGCTCGTCCTAAAGAACCAAATGAGATCTGCCGGCGCTGTCGAAGAAGACAGCAAAGTCATCACTGCATGGATTGATCATGTGCAAGGCAAGAATGATGAGGCTCTGAGATTGCTGCAGCCGATCGCGCAAAAAGATGGCGGCTTGTTCGCCACAGACGGGGATACTCCCGCCCACGAAATGATGGGCGATATGCTGCTCGATATGCGCCAGCCCGAGAAGGCGTTGATCGAATACGAGGCGGAATTGAAGGTCAGTCCGAACCGCTTCAATTCCCTCTATGGCGCGGGACGCGCGGCCGAGTTGGCGAATCAGCCCCAGAAGGCGCTCGCGTACTATACGCAGCTCGTCAAGGTGTGCGCCGGAGGAAGCTCTGCGCGGCCGGAACTCGTCCATGCCCGCGAAGTCGCTGCGGCTGCGAATAGGCAGAGTGCTGCTACGAAGTAAGGTCGGCCAACGCTCTCAATTGGAGAAAAAAGAAAACCGGGCTGGTTGGCCCGGCTTTTCCTGCGCCGCGCTGGATGCGGTTACACTCCACACGGCACGGCTGGCCGCAAATGCCTTCCTGCAGGCCAGTCATAACTTGAACGCGAATCGTCTTCAAAGCGACGATTCGTCCACGTGGGCTCTGCAATTCCACTTCCAGCCGTAGGTCTGAAGAAGCGGTTCGTACCGCCAGCTCGTAACTGGAAGATTAGTAAGAGCTTTGTTATTACTTTAAGTAAATAGAGATGCGCGAAATGACTCCGAAAGGGAGCAACGCATCGGCAAACCTTTGCACATCCCGATCACTTGTTTGAACAAGATGCGCTCGCGCCTGGAGGGGAACTGCTACATGTCCCTTCGGCCTTCGATGGCCTTGAGCATGGTGATTTCGTCGGTGTACTCGATGTCGCTGCCCACAGGAATGCCCATGGCAATCCGGGTCACCTTGACTCCCGCCCGCCTCAGTTGCTGCGACAGGTAGACGGCCGTGGCTTCGCCTTCGACCGTCGGGTTCGTCGCCAGGATAACTTCATCGACACTACCTGAATCGACACGGGAGACAAGGTTCGAAATCCGCAGCTGATCGGGCCCGATGCCGTGCAGCGGAGAGATCGCGCCGTGCAGTACATGAAACACTCCGTTGAAATGTTTTGTCTTCTCGATCGCGGCAATATTGGTGGGCTCTTCTACAACACATACAAGCCGCTGGTTGCGCGTGGGGCTGGTGCAGTAGGCACATGGATCGACGTCAGTGATGTTGTTGCAAACCGAGCACAGCCGGAGATTGGCTTTCACATCGCGGACTGCGGCGGCCAGAGCTTCGGCGTCTTCGTCACTCGAACGCAGAATGTGGAACGCGAGACGCTGCGCGCTCTTTGCGCCCACGCCGGGGAGTTTCTTCAGCTCATCGATCAGCCGCGACATCGGTTCCGCAAATTTGGACATGGGAATTGCTCAGTCGTTCTTCGGGAGCGCGTACTCGAGATCGTAAGAATGTTTTCCATCAGGCGCGACATTGATCTTCATTGTGCCCTTGATGCCCTTCAGTTCGTCGGTGCCCGAATCCGGCACGATCGTGATCGTCAGCTGCGGCGTATTCTGCGTCATGATTCCGGAGTGTTGCAGGATGAAGCTGCCGGCGTGTCCATTCAACGTTCCCGTGAACTTCTCGATCGCGACGTACGCACCCGAGCCCTTCACCGCCGTTCCCGCCGTCAGCATCTGGCCCTTGCCCGTTCCCTGAAGTTCGCCGCGATACTGCTTGTCGAGCGTGAATCGGCCCATGTTTGAGTCGTCACTCTTATCATCCTGCCGCGTCACCACCACATCGAAGGAGCCGGTTGCATGATTCGTCATGGCATCCTCTTTCCGGGGAGCAGCAGGGGTTTGCGCCATAACGGACGCACTCAATGCGACGACGAGCAGGAATTGCAAAAAATGAGATTTTGTCATCAGTTCCAGTGAAGATTCTTCGATGGTCTGCGATAGATTTCTTCTACATTCCGGGAATGTTCAATCCCCCGAGCATTCCGCCGACGGTGGACTGCATCTGCGAGTCAACCTTACGCGCGGCCTCATTGACAGCTGCCAGGACCAGGTCTTGCAGCATTTCGACATCGCCCGACTTCACCGCCTCCGGCTCGATGCGCAGACTGAGCAACTGTTTTCGGCCATCCATCTTCGCAGTCACTGTGCCGCCGCCGGAAGAAGCCTCGACAATCGTTTCCTGCATTTTCCTTTGCAGAGCTTCGTACTGCGCCTTCGCCTTCGACATCAGATCTTGAAGATTGAATCCGCCCATAAGTCCTCTAAAGCAAGTTTCAAAGTTTCAGAGTTTCAAGGTTTCAAAGCGCCAATCGGATGAGAGGTCGAACTCGGATACACTCGAAACTTGAAACCCGAAACTCGAAACTATCTCTTCTCTCGATAATCAATCACGGTCCGAATCTCAGCCCCGAACTTTTCCTGCATGCGCCGCACAACGGGGTCCTGTTCGGCCCGGCCGCGTCCGCCCGGACCCGGCGCCAAGCGCGGCTCGTTGCGCTTTTCCTGCGGCGCGACGTTCGCTCCCGGGATTACCTTTAACTTCATCGCCTGACCGAGCGCTCCGCTCGCCGCCGCAATCGCAATCCGCTTCGCGTCATTTCCCAGCGACATATCGATGATCGTCTGCGATTCGGCAATCTTGATGACGACCTCATTCCCTTGGATGCCCCATTCTGCGGCCGAGAGCATCGACACCAGAATTCGCTGATTGTTGTCGGTCAACGCTTGCAGAACGGCCATTTGAGCTTTTTCGACTCTGTCCGACGGATTTGCGGAGATGGCTGGAGAAGCCTCCGCCTTCGGCTCTGGAATGGTCGGTTCCTGCGTCGGCAAAGGAGCTACATCACGATGATCCGGCGCGGCAGATCCCAAGATGACCGGCTCCGATTGGCTGGATCCGGCAACGATCCGTGGTCCCGGCGGCGGCACAGAAGGCACGGAATCTTCCTGGCGCGGCGTACCCTTTCGCGCCGAGTCTGCAGCGAACGGACTGACATAATTCGATCGTGCCGCAGGCGGTTCAGGACGCCGCACTTCGCCCGACGCCCCGCTCACAATCGATGGGCGCGCCGCTGGCCTCTGTGCGGGAGCACCCGACGCTAGAGACACATCACTCAAAAGTTGCTCGATCGGAATCAGCCTCTGTGCGTGCGCCATCTTCAGCAGGCCCAGTTCAAGGTGAAATCGCTGCTCCTGCTTGTACCCAAGTTCGCCATGCGTGCGCAGCATGATCTGCAGATGACGCGTCAGATCCTCTTCGCCAAACATTTCCGCGACGCGGGCTACGCGTTCGCGTTCTTCGCTGGAAATCTGCAGCAGGGAAGAGTCCTTCCCGGCGACCTTCGCAACTGTGGCATTGCGCAGGAATCGCACCATTTGCCGGGCGAAATGCGTTGGGCTGTGGCCTTCGCTGATCAAATGGTCGACCTGCCGCAGGATTTCCTCGCTCTTCGATTCCGAGACCGCCTGCATCACCTGTTCCAGAATGTGGGCAGGAGCAGCTCCAACCAAATTCCGAACCGAATCCGCCGTGAGTTTTCCGGTCGACGAGGCGATTGCCTGATCGAGAATTGAAAGCGCGTCGCGCATGGAGCCGTCGCCCGCTTCCGCCAGCAGCGCAAGGGCATCATCGTCGGCTTCGATTTTTTCCCGCCCGACCAGATCCCGCAGCTGTCCAACGATATCGTCGAACTTGACCGCGCGAAAGCTGAAATGCTGGCAGCGGGAGCGGATTGTCTGCGGGATATCCTCCGGCTGCGTGGTCGCCAGCATGAAGACGATGTGATCCGGGGGCTCTTCCAGCGTCTTCAACAACGCGTTAAACGCAGCATCCGTAATCTGGTGCGCTTCGTCGAGAATGTAAATCTTGAAGCGGTCGCGGGCTGGCCGGTAGCGCGCCGCCTCGCGAAGTTCGCGAATCTCATCGATACCGCGATTCGTGGCCGCGTCGATTTCAATGACGTCTACCGAATTCCCAGCGCGGATTTCCGTGCACGAGTCGCAGACGCCGCATGGCTCGGGTATGGGATGATCTTTGGAGCGGCAATTCAAGGCGGCGGCAAGAATGCGCGCGACCGTAGTCTTTCCAATGCCGCGGTGCCCGCTGAAGATGTAACCGTGCGCTGTGCGCCCTTGCTCGATGGCATTCTGCAACGTGCGCGTGACGTGTTCCTGTCCAATGACGTCAGAGAACTTCTGCGGACGGTATTTTCGGGCCAGGACGGTGTAACTCATGAGGGCGAAAGACCGATTATACGTGATGCGGGGCGGCCCAGAATGCTCCTCCATGCGCTCGCCACAAAATTGTGCTGTATGTTTGAACAGGCTTGCGAAGAGGTCTTTCAAGCGTTACGCTGGTGCCGCGGAATTTTGCGATGGAGGCGGCTGAGGCGAAGTTCGTCAATATGTCGGCCGCGGAGAGAGGTTCTTTATGCAATTGAAACTGACCAAGCGAACAGTAGACGGAATCCTGGCCATTGAATGCAGCGGTCGGATTGTCTTTGGCGATGAGTCGTCGCTGCTGCGCGATGAAGTGAAAAAAGCTATTTCGGACGGCGCCAAGCGCATTGTGCTCAACCTGGGCGAAGTGAACTATATCGATTCGGGTGGGCTCGGAACTCTGGTTGCCCTGCACACGACCGCGCACAACGCCGGCGCGAGTATCAAACTTGCGAACCTGACGAAGCGCGTCGGAGATCTCCTGCAGGTCACCAAGCTTCTCACCGTGTTTGAAGTTTACGGCTCCGAGTACGAGGCTCTGGAAGCTTTCCGCCAGGCCGCATAGCCCGCGCACAATTCTTTGCAAGCAACCGCCTTGGTCGCGAGAGATCGCGGTCGAGGCGAATTACCCGACCTCGCTTAATGCCTACCCGAAAGAAAAAGTCTCCAGATTCAGGCACGATACGCCTCCGCATTGAACGGGCAATCCGTGCTATTCCGCGCGGAAAGGTATCCACATATGGAGGGGTTGCGCGCGCGGCAGGTTTTCCCGGAGCAGCGCGGCTCGTCGCTCGCGTATTACGCCGTGGATTCGGATTGCCTTGGCAGCGCGTCCTCGGCGCGGGCGGCGCCATCAAACTCACTGGTGATAATGCCATCGAGCAGCGATTGCGATTGGAAGCGGAGGGCGTCCGTTTCCGCGGCCGCAAGGTGGACATGAAGGCGCACGAGTACAAGCCGAAAGCGGCAACGAAGAGCAAAGCCAAGAATCCGAGATCTCGTTAATTCACTTCTTGAACTGCGGATCGATCGCTACCTGATACCCCGTCACCATCTTGTTCGTCTCGTTGGCCATGCCGACCACTGCCATCAGTTCCTTGAACATGGCGTCGGTCATGCCTTTCTTTTGCGCGGAAACCGTATGCGAGGCGATGCAGTAGTGGCATTGATTTGTGACGCTGACCGCGACGTAGATCAACTCCTTAGTCAGCGGATCGAGCGCGCCCTGCGCCATGATCTGCTTGACGTCTTCCCACGTCCGCTTCAACGTTGCGGGATCGTGCGCAATGGCCTTCCAAAAATTATTGATCCAGTCGGTTTTGCGGGTGGTCATGATGTCGTCATAAACCGCGCGTACTTCAGGGCTGGCATCTTTGTATTCGATAAGGCCTAAGGTCGACATAAGAATTTCCTCCATGGATGAGCTGCGATTAGAAAGATACCAGCCGCAGGGTGGTACGAGGAAATCTGGCGGGAGCGAAGTGGCTCTGCCCGCGCTTGAGCTCACGAACACAACGGACTGGTGAGACGGTTCGAGGAAATTGGCTTCATCTGCCACACGTCGAGAGAAATCAATTCGCCGTTTTCGAAGCGCAATCGAAGAGGACTCGTAATCGCGTGATACACGCGGGCAGTGGCCGCGGTCGTTCCATTGGCGAATACCTCGAGTACCGATCCGTCGAGAAAAGCGTGAAGACGCACGGGTGAATCTGCCGTGCCGGAAATCGGGGTGACGATCTCACCGATGTGTAGTTCCCGCGTCCCCGATTTCATACTGCAGGCAATCTTCGCGAACGATTTCCCATCGTCAGACTGCAGCGCGAGTGCAAATCCTGCGTCGTGCGGCCGAATCTGCAGATCGAATTCTGCCGCTAGATTTCGGATGCGAAAAGCCTCCAGGATTTTCTGCCGCTCGGACGCGCTAGTCTTCTCATCGATGTGCGCAGAAGGAATCCGAAGCTGCCGTGCAGCCGGGGCCACCTCGGTCTGCAGTTCGCCTCCCGCATTTAGCGAGAGCACGCGAGGCAGCGACATCACTCCCGCCCAACTGGCAGCGATCAACTCGCGGTCCGGACGAGTCTCCGGAATCCATCCCCAGAGAACGCGGTTGCCGTCGCGGTCAATCATAGTTTTCGCCGCGTAATACGATCCCCAATCGACAATCCCTTCCTTCTCCGGAGTGAATCGCTGACTCGAATAGGCACCCACTTTCCAGTGGACTTTGCCCATCGTTGAAATCAGCAGGACGTATTTGTCGCGTAAGGGAAAGAAGTCCGGGCACTCCCACATGTCTCCAGTATCGACGGGGTTCATTGCACTCTTGCCGGACGGCGAACCTTCGACAAGCGGATGCAGATACGTCCAGCGCCGCAAATCCGGAGAAGAATAGAGAAGAATCGCGCCGCCTTTACCGCGAATACCGGAGCCCAGGATCAGCATCCAGCGATCGCCTTCGCGCCACAGACATGGATCACGAAACCCGAGCACTTCCATCCCCGGTGGAGGAGCCGCAATCACGGGTAGCGGCAATTTCTTCCACTTTCTCAAATCATCATCTTCCGCGACGGCTAGACACTGTGTTTCGCGCCACGTGTGCACGCCATCGCGTAATGTCACTTCGGAATCATTCCTCGGCGGAGCCACGCCTGTATAAATCACCGTCGGCTTGCCGTGATCCAGAACGGCGCTGCCGCTGAAAACTCCATCTCGGTCCGGCCCACCGGGAGTGGGCGCGAGCGCCGCTGGTTCATGCTTCCAATGAATCATGTCCGGACTCGTCGCGTGGGCCCAGTGCATGTTGCCCCATACCGCTGCGTTCGGGTTGTACTGATGAAACATGTGATATCGGCCTTGATAGAAAATCGGGCCGTTCGGATCATTCATCCAGTTGTGCGAGGGAAGCAGATGATATTGCGGACGCAGCGGGTCCGAAGCAAGTTTCCGACAGAGATCGCTGTTCTTGTCCTTAGCGAGGAAACGGCCCCACGCCGGAGCGAGCGCGGCAGCGCCCGAAAATCGTAGAAAATCTCTGCGGGATAGTGCTTGGAAGATCATGAAACGAGCAACGCAGCAATCGAACCGTCCAATGTCATATCACAACAGCGACACTGGCGATTGATGTACAGACTATCCTTTAGTTTCAATAGCTTAGCTCCATATAATCCTGCCAATCACCGCTAAACCCTGATTTTGCACCGTTCGTTGGGTTATGGATGCGCTCCTCCTACGGCGTCCAATAGCATGAATTCAGCGAAACCCAGGGAAAGGTGTTTGCAACCTAGGTAGTGAGCCCTGAATTTTCGGGTTAGCCGCAGTTTTTGGGTGAGTTTTTCCAGGTTCATCCAAAGCGAAGGCGAGAATTTAGATGTAGTCGTAGGGATAGCCTTATTTGGCGCGGCCAGAAGCTATCCAGATGAAAAGAAAGCTCGGGGCCTCGAAGCTCGGAGCTTACAGCCAGGCAAGGAGTGAACAGTATCATGCGCAAGCCAGTGAAGTACGTAGAGAAAGCAGTCGTCGTCGCCGCCAAGGGCGCTTGGGTTGTGTACGATCGCCTGAACCGCATCAGCCCCAATGCGTCGCCCACGCCGAAGTGGTCCGACAAGCCTCTGCTGAAGTCGTACGAGAAGTCGAAGCCGCCACTCGGTTGGCCTCGCTCTACCGATTCGCTCTGCCCGAAGTGTGTTCCCGAAATCCGTCAGCAGATTCTCGACGGGCATCTTCCTCACGAAGTGCTCATAAACGAGAAGGTCGGCGAGATCAAGGCTCAGATCGTCGAGCGCGACGGCAAGATCTACATGGTCAAAGATTGCCCGAAGCACGGCCACTTCGAAGACCTCATGTCGATTGACACCGACTTCTCCAAGCACCTCGAAGACGTGTTTCCTGGGCGCGATATCCGTGCCCACAACGACGAGCACCTGCACCATCACGGATCGTCGACCGTGAAATATGGCCGAGGCGCCGTGCTCACCATCGACCTGACCAATCGCTGCAACATGATGTGCGATCCCTGTTTCATGGACGCGAATCAGGTGGGCTTCGTCCACGAACTCACGTGGGAAGAAATCAAGACGATGCTCGACAATGCCATCACCATCAAGCCGCGCCGGCAGATGAGCGTTCAGTTCTCCGGCGGCGAGCCGACGTTGTCACCGTACTTTCTCGACGCAGTTCGCTACGCCCGCCAGGTCGGATACAACTCGGTGCAGGCCGCGACCAACGGAATCGAATTCGCGAAGAGTTTTGAATTCGCGCAGCAGGCCGTCGAAGCTGGATTACGGTACGCCTACCTGCAGTTCGACGGAATCGGCAACGCCGCCAACGCCCACCGCATGGTCGGCAACCTCTTCGATGTAAAGCTGAAGGCAATCGAGAATCTTCACAAGGCTGGATGCGAAATCGTCCCGGTCATTACCATCGTCAATGGCATCAACAACGAGCAGGTCGGACGTATCATCAAGTTCGCTCTCGACAATCCCAAGATCATTTCCTTCTGTTCATTCCAGCCGGTTTCTTTTACGGGACGCGACGAAGCCGTGACCGATGAACGCCGGGCGGCGCAGCGCTACACCTTGTCCCACTTGGCGCACGACGTGAAAAATCAGACTGGCCTGGGCGAGCCGGCGCGCGACTGGTTCCCGCTCTCGTTCATGAGCACCTTCTCCAACTGGGCCGACCACGTGCACGGAACAGGTGCAGATTGGGGGCAATTGAGCTGCGGCTGCCACCCGAACTGCGGGGTAGGCATGGGCATCATGGTGGACAAAATCACGAAGGAAGCCGCCCCGGTCACGGCATTCCTCAACGCCGACCAGCTGGCCAAAGATGTGGCTAAGGTGACGGATGCAGGCCGCGGTAAGTTCCTATCCTCGCTGGGAATGGCTCTGGCGGTAATGCGCAACTACAACCCCTTCGCCACCACTACGCACTTCACCATCTTCTCGCTGCTGAAGAAGTTCGACAAAGGCTTCGGCATCTCGAAGAAGGCGCGGACCGGAGGGTACGGCAAAGTCGGCA
>DATEJO010000047.1:0-2706 GCA_035277905.1 Candidatus Sulfotelmatobacter sp. | reverse complement strand
ACGACAACCTTCGCATGCAGCCAAGCGCGCTCGAATCGGCGATTCGCAAAGATCGCAGGGACGGCTTCGCCCCATTCCTAGTCGTTGGCACTGCCGGAACGACGAATGCCGGCGCAATCGATCCTTTGCGCGACATTGCCTCGATCGCTGCGCGCGAAAACCTTTGGTTTCATGCCGACGCTGCCTGGGGTGGCGCCGCAGCTCTGGTGCCGGAGATGCGGCCGCTTCTCGACGGCATCGAACGCGCCGACTCGATCACCATCGACGCGCACAAGTGGCTCTGCGTCCCCATGGGCGCGGGAATCTTCCTGACCCGTCACCGCGAAATCCTGCGCCGCACCTTCCATATTTCCGCGGCCTACGTTCCGCCTCCGGGCGTCGGCATCGAAGCCGCGGAAGCATACGAAAGCTCCTTGCAATGGTCGCGGCGGTTCATCGGACTGAAGCTGTTTCTCTCGCTCGCCGTCGCGGGTTGGGACGGCTATGCCGCCACGATTCGCCACATGACGGAAATTGGCGCGCAACTGCGCCGCGATCTGGAGCTGGCGGGCTGGGAAGTGCTCAATCCGACGCCACTGCCCATCTGCTGCTTCCGCGATGCAAATTATCCGGAAGGTTCGGCGGATTACCTCGAATCCATCGTGCGTGAAGTGATCGCCTCGGGAAAGGCGTGGATTTCGACGACGCGCCTGCGCAACAGCATCCCCGTGCTTCGCGCCTGTATCACAAGCTACCGCACGAATCCAGACGATCTGCGTATCCTGATCTCTGCGTTGGACGAAGCACGCGCAAAGCTGCGGGGCACTCCCGGTGCTCTGAAGGCGGGGAAACTGGCGGGAACCGCTACTGCTGAGCCTTGATTTTCTGCGTGCCCTTGGGCCAGTGCGCCTTGAAAATGGATTCGGGGATTTTCGCGTTTTCAACCACGTGTGAATAGGTGACGATCGAATAGTCACCCGACCCCGTCTCGTAAAACTCCTGCTGCACGGGCAGCATGGTCGACCGGTCCAGCCAAAGATTTACCTTCGAGATCTGTTTTTGCACGGCGCTCGATTTGGGTGTCAGTTCCAGCTCGACCGTCTTCTTTCTGTCCAAAACCGGTTCACCCACGAGCGTGACCCTGTACGCCTTGCGCAAATCCCGCCCGGATGTGCCAAATCCCAGCAGCAGAAATTCCTCCACGAGCCCACGGTGTTTTCCCAGGTTGTATTCCTCAACGCGCTGCAGCCCCGGAGTGTAAAGATACAGATTGTCGCCGTTGCGAAGAACCGTTCGAGGTTCGGGAGTCTTGAGCTGCAGCAACATCTTGTCTCCGCGGACGCGAATCGTGCCCGACTCGGTCGAACGGTCGTTCACCACTACCGTGACTTTTGTTCGCTGCACGTCCGCCGAGAGGCTATGGAAATCTCTCGCCGCGTCATCCATCCTGGCTTGGATGGAATCGAGCGTCTCCTCCTGCCGGCCTCGCGCTGCCAGCACTCCACAGAACAAAGTGTATGCCGCCAAAATAACGCAGGCGGTCCGAATACCTCGCATGAAGACTCCGTATGGAAATTTGGCCCCTGATGCGTCCCGAAAAGCTCGTGATGATACCACATAGGTAGGATGCGTTGCCCTGCCGAACGCTCCGGAAACGCTCGGCTCGCGAGACGATCGCATCATTCGGTGCGCAACTTCTGCGTCACAAATTGGTAAGCCGATGAAAATAGGGATGGATACAGCATTTCTTGTATCGAAATTTCTACTGACCCATTGGATTTTTTACAGAGCCGCCGCAATCGCCGAATCGTGTTTTCAACAACTTAACTTTGGTTTCTCGCGTGCGAATAGAACGCGCGTCAGGGGAAGGAAAGCCGAGGATCCCTTAGGGGATTGAGGGCTGGGCCGGCTTCCTTCCCCGGACCCTTCCGCCGTAACACTCTTTCCTAACCCCTCCAAGGTTTCGCGGCGGAAGTGCGTTGACTCACCTCATAAATCCGCGGAACACGATTTTGTGAAATTTCCACGCAGGCACGCTGGTCTGAATGTCTCATTGTGCGAACGGCCGCGATTTCTGCTTTGAAATTCGATAAAATCAACGGATTAAAATTATTTCAAATTGTCGGCGCGACGCCGGCAATCTGAATCCGGCTGGGGCGTGGTCCAATTGGTAGGACACCTCACTGTTAATGAGGACGGTGTTGGTTCGAGTCCAACCGCCCCAGCCAACTTCTAACGCGTCCCTGCACCCGCGGGTGTCGTTTCACAGCTTCACAGGAAATCGCGCACGGCCCCGAGACACTCTCAATTAGCAAGACAGTGGAGGCTGCAAACAAAAACAAATCGTCGCAGTACTCTGCCTGATGAATATCAATCTCGTACGACGGGGAAATTCGCCTCGGTCCAACCCCGCCAGCCCCCATCCATCGAGATCACGTTTTTGTAACCCATCTTCTGCAGGTTGTCGGCCGCCAGCGCCGACCGGAATCCGCCGCCGCAGTAAAGAACGATCTTCGCGTCCTTGTCCGGCACCATCTTTTCGATATCGCGCTCGATCACGCCCTTGCCCAGGTGAATCGCACCCGGCAAATGTCCGCGCGCCCATTCCAAATCCTCGCGCGTGTCTACCAGAACGAATTTTTCACCAGCGTCCATGCGCTTCTTCGTTTCGCGAAAATCTTCTTCCTTGACGCGTGTCTTGGCGTCGTTCACCAGCTTAAGAAACCC
>DATEJO010000046.1:0-6923 GCA_035277905.1 Candidatus Sulfotelmatobacter sp. | reverse complement strand
AGGGACTGCGCCGGGCACGATTATTGCTTCGAAGCACGCGCCCAGGGACTGGACGCATACTTTGATGACGCGGCCGCTATGCGTGTATCCGGAGCAAGCGAAGTACAAGGGCAGCGGGGACACGAACGATGCGGCGAGCTTCGTGTGCGGGAAATAGTGAATGAAAACCGCCGAGGACGCAGAGGACGCGGAGCGATCAATCAACAATCAAAATTCAACAATCAACAATTCTTCAGCGGCTGTATTGGTTCTTCTTCTTGTCCGCGTGGCGCTCGATGCCTAACTGAATGAGGCGGTCGATCAGGTCGGCATACTCCAGGCCTGAGGCTGCCCATAGCTTGGGATACATGCTGATGGCGGTGAAGCCGGGCATGGTGTTGATCTCGTTCAAGTAGATCTTGTTTGTTTTCGGATCCATCAGGAAATCGACGCGCGCGAGGCCGGAGCAGTCGACGGCGCGGAATGCTTGTACGGCCAGTTCCTGAACCTTTTTTGTCTGTGCTTTCGTCAGCTTCGCCGGGATGATGAGCTCCGATCCCTCATCGAGATACTTCGCGTTGTAGTCGTAGAACTCTTTGATGGGGACGATTTCTCCGGGGACCGAGGCGGCTGGATCGTCGTTGCCAAGAACCGAGCATTCGATCTCGCGGGCCTTTTCTTTCTTCCCGCCGACTCCTTGCTCGATCACGATCTTGCGATCGAACTTGGCGGCTTCTTCGATCGAGGGCCCGAGTTCCTTGCCGTTGTGGGCCTTGGTGATGCCGACAGATGATCCCAGATTCGCGGGTTTCACGAAGACCGGATACTTCAGCTTGCTCGCGACCTGCTTCGCAACCTTCTTCGGATCTTTCTCCCAGTCGCTGCGCAGGATCGTGACGTGCTTCACGATGGGCAGACCGGCGGCGATGAACAGGGACTTCATGATGTCCTTATCCATGCCGGCGGCGGAGCCGAGGACACCGGCGCCGACGTAGGCGATGTCGGCGAGTTCGAGCAGGCCCTGGATCGTGCCGTCTTCGCCGAAGGTGCCGTGGAGCACGGGGAAGATCACATCGACATTGATGGCGCGATCGGAGGCGCGGCGCATTGGAGAAGCGTCGGTCTGAAAGGGGATGAGGCCATTCTGGCGATGGATCGGCTCGGGCGGAACGACGACGGCTTCTCCGCGGGCGAGCACGGCGGCGGCTTCGGTATTTTGCGGGTCTCCGGCGCGGAGATTGCGAGGCTCGAGGACGAGCTTGCCGGTCAGGAGATTTTCGGCGTGCTCGGCGGTGAGCCAGCGTCCGTCTTTGGTGATGCCGATGGGGACGACTTCGTATTTTTCTTTATCGATGGCGTTGAGGACGGAAGCGGCCGAGAGGAGGGATACTTCGTGCTCGCCGCTGCGTCCGCCGAAAAGGATACCGACTCTGATTTTGTCCATGACATTTTAGTGTGGACGCGGGGAGAGTTGCGCGTCAATCCGGGGGACATCAAATCACAACACAGAGGACGCGGAGGACGCAGAGGATTTTTGGCCACGGATTTGCTCGGATAGGTCGGGACGAAAAAAAATTAACCACTAAGGACACTAAGGTTCACGAAGGAATCAAAGCACAACACAGAGGACGCGGAGTACACAGAGGGCAGGCCTTCCTAAAATTCTTTTACTAGATCTTCTCTGCGGCCTCTGCGTACTCGGCGGTATTCATTCACAGGATCTTCTTTCCAAATGCCGAGAGAGCTAACTCTACCGCCAGGTCGGCAGTGCGGTTGTGCTCGTCGATTACCGGATTCACTTCGACGATTTCGAAGCTCAGCATGCGGCTGTGGTCGGCGATGATTTCCATGGCGAGGTGGGCTTCGCGATAAGTCGCGCCCCCGCGGACGGGCGTGCCGACTCCGGGGGCATCTTCTGGATCGACCCAGTCCATATCGAGCGAGATGTGGTATCCGGCAGTGCCGCGTCCGGCCATGCGAAGGGCCTCTTCCATCACGGTACGCATGCCGCGCTCGTCAATGTCACGCATGGTGAAGACACCGATTCCGGCGCGGCGGACATTTTCTTTTTCAACCGCATCGATGTCGCGCACGCCGACCAGAACACAGTTTTCCGGCTTCACCTTCGGCGAGAAGTCGTAGATGTTGGCGAGATCGGACGGCCAGAGTCCCATGAGCGCGGCGAGGGGCATGCCGTGGACGTTGCCGCTCGGAGAACTGTCGGGCGTATTGATATCAGTGTGAGCGTCGATCCAGATGAGTCCGACGCGCTGATTCTGACGGCGATAGTACTCGGCCACGCCGGAGACGGTGCCGGCGGCCATGGAGTGATCTCCGCCAAGACAGAGCGGGACGCGTCCGGCTTCGAGCGTCTTCAAAACGAGATCGGCTTCCTTGGTGCAGGTGGCGGTGATTTCCTTGAGGTATTTCGCATTGGCCGCACCTTCTTTTTTCTGTTCGGGGATGGCGACGGAGACGTTGCCTCCGTCTTCGACTTCGTGGCCGAGCGCTTCGAGGCGGGCTTCGAGTCCGGCAACGCGGACGGCGGAGGGTCCCATGTCGACGCCACGGCGAGACTGGCCGAGATCGAGAGGAACACCGATAACGCGAATCTTGCGGGGGACGATGTTGGAGGTGGGAGCGGAGTTAGTCATGCTGATTTTGTAATTTCGTAATCGGGTAATTTGGTAATTTACAAAGCCAGAAGCGACGGATTTAAATTACAAAATTACCAAATTACAAAATTACCAAATCCTCTTTCACGGGTAGAGCCGGTACAGCATTCTGGGGAACGGGATGGTTTCGCGGACGTGCTCGAGGCCGCAGATCCAGGCTACGGCTCGCTCGATACCCATGCCGAAGCCGCCGTGCGGCACGCTGCCGAACTTGCGCAGGTCCAGATACCACTTGAATGCTTCTTCCGGCAGACCGTGTTCATGAATGCGTTGCAGCAGCAACTCGTGCGAGGCCATACGCTGCGAGCCGCCGATGATCTCTCCGTAGCCCTCGGGAGCAAGAACGTCGACGCACAGCGCAAGGTCGGGACGTTGAGGGTCGGGCTCCATGTAGAAGGCCTTGACCTTGGCGGGATAGCGGTGAACCATCACGGGCTTGTCGAATTGCGCCGAGAGATAGGTCTCGTCGGGCGAGCCCAGATCGCCTCCCCATTCGAACTTTGATTCCAGCGCGCCCTTCGCGAATCCTTCTTGGAGGTTCTTCACCGCATCGTCGTAGCTGATACGCGGGAAAGGCGCCTCGATTTTTTCGAGCTTGGAGATGTCGCGGCCAATCGTCTGCAGATCGGCGCGGCGGCGATCGAGGCAGCGCTTGACGATGAAGGAGATCAATCCTTCGGCGAGGTCCATGACGTCGTCGAGAGTGGCGTAGGCGACTTCGGGCTCGACCATCCAGAATTCGGTGAGATGGCGACGGGTCTTTGACTTTTCCGCACGGAACGTTGGGCCGAAGGAATAGACCTTGCCCAGCGCCATTGCGGTCGCTTCAACGTAAAGCTGTCCGGATTGCGTCAGGAACGCCTGCTCGTCGAAGTAGTCGACGGGAAAAAGCGTGGTCGTGCCTTCGCACGCGGCGGGAGTGATGATCGGCGGATCGGTGAGCGTGAATCCGCGCTCATCGAAGAAGTCGCGGGCGGCTTTGATGATCTCGGCGCGCACGCGGAGGATTGCCGCCTGACGCTGCGAGCGCACCCAGAGGTGGCGGTGCTCCATCAAGAAGTCGGTGCCGTGCTCTTTGGGAGTGATCGGGTAAGGAGTAGATTCGGGCACGCGCTGGACGACCTGGACGTTCGCGACATCGAGTTCGTATCCGCCGGGAGCGCGCTTATCGGCGCGAACCTTGCCTTCGACGATGACGCTGGATTCCTGGGTCAGCGTTTTGATCGCGTCGAAAACTTCGGGGGTGACAGCGTTTTTGGGAACGACGCCTTGAATGATGCCGGAGCCATCGCGAAACTGCGGGAATAGTAGCTTCCCACTCTCGCGCAGATTGTAGAGCCAGCCGCGAATGGTGACGGTCTGGCCTTCGTGCTGGCCGATTTGAGCGATGGTAGTGATAGGAGCGGACATGAATGGATTTTGTAATTTTGTAATCGGGTAATTTGGAAATTTGAAGAACGTACGCTGAACGCCGCTTTTCAAATTACAAAATTACAAAATTATCCGATTACCACGTTTCTTAGGCTGTTTCCAGCTTGTCGAATGTTTGCTGCAACTTTTCCAGCGGGTTTACTTTTTCGTCCTCGCCCAGTTCCAGCAGCATTGGCGGGGTTTGCGGAGCCGAGCGCAACAGCTCCATGGCTTGTTTCCAGTCGATCGTTCCCTGCCCCGGCCAGAGATGGTTATCCTTATCTTTGGCATTGTCGTGGACGTGCGTCGAGAGAATGTACGAACGCAGAATCTCAAATGCTTCGCCAACCGAGCTCATCATGTGCGCGTGACCGAAGTCGAAGCACACACCGACGTCTTCGAAATGCGCGCCGTGAATCATCTCGACCAGCTTGTCGGGAGTGGAAAGCTCATTCGGAATGTTCTCGAGGAGAATGCGAACGCCGAGCGGCTTGGCGAAAGCGCGCAGGTGCTCGATGGAGGTCATGGCTGCTTCGAATTTTTTCTCGCTGAAACTCTCATTCGGCGTGCCGATGTGCTGCACCAGAAAACGAAACGGAATCTGCTCGGCAATTTCGAGAGCGCGTTTGATCTCGTCCATGGCCTCGATGCAACTGGCGCGGTCGGTGGATGAGATGTTGATCGGCGGAGCGCCGGCGCGTCCCCATTCGTAGTCCGCGTAGAGCGGCGAATGGACGGAATTCAGCGGAATCCCGCTGCCGCGGAACCACTCGGCAATTTCCTTCACGTGAGCCTTGCGATTGGCATAATCGAGATGCTGCCGGGCGGCAAAAATCTCGATCGCCTGCACGCCGCTCCGGGCAAGTCCGTCAAGAATACCCGGATGCAGCCGCTCTTTCACGAACAGATAAGTTGAGACCGCTTTCTGCATGCAGACCCTTTGGGATTGTTGAATGATGATTGTTGAATGAAAAGCAACTGCTCGAAGGTTTCTATTCAACAATCAAAAATCAACAATCAACAATCGCCTTTCAGTATCCCACAGCCTTGCCGTTACTGTTGCGATAGTCGGTTGCGCCGAGGCGATCGCCCGTCTTTTCGTCGACCGCGATGCATTCCGCGTCGCTCCAGTAGGGAGCTACATTCTCGCCATAGTGCAATCCGACTTCAATCTTGTATCCCATTTTTTCGAGCGTGCTGACCGTATCGGGCGAGAACCATTTTTCCACGTTCACAACGTCTGGCAGCCATTGATTGTGGAAGCGCGGGGCATCCACCGCTTCCTGAATATTCATTTTGTAGTCGACAACGCCCATCAGCACATTGGCAACCGTGGTGATGATCTTGGAACTGCCCGGAGAACCGAGCACCATCACCGTCTTGCCATCGTGCGCAACAATCGTTGGAGTCATCGACGATAACGGACGCTTGCCGGGCCCGATGGCGTTGGCGGAGCCCTGAATCAGCCCGTCAGAATTCGGCACGCCGGGCTTCGCGGAGAAATCGTCCATCTCGTCATTCAGAAGAAATCCGAGTCCGTCGGCGGTGACGCGCGATCCGAACCAGTCGTTGATGGTGGTAGTGACCGCCACGGCATTGCCCTCGGCATCGATCACCGAGTAGTGCGTTGTGTGATTCGATTCGGGACCGGGCGTCGCCAGCGGATGGTGCGCGGCATATTGCTCGAGCTGGCTGAAGATCTCGGGACGCTTTAACTCTTTGCTCGGGCTGGCGTGTACGGGATCGATGCTATCGCGCCAGGCAGCCGCGTATTTCTTGTCGAGCAACTGAGCTACAGGAATCTTCGAGAAATCCGGATCGCCCAGAAATTCCGCGCGATCGAAAAAGGCACGGCGAAAGGCTTCGACGGTGAAGTGGATCGATTGCGCCGAACGGCTCTGCATCTGGGCCAGATCGAAGCCTTCGAGAATATTCAAAGCTTCGATCAGGACGATGCCGCCCGAGGACGGCGGAGGCGCGCTGAGCACCTCGTATCCACGATACGTGCCGCGCACAGGCTCACGTTCTTTTACTTCGTAGTTTGCGAGATCCTGAGCGGTAATCAGGCCGCCGCCCTTTTGGATTGCTGCGGCAAGCTGGCGGGCCAGAGAGCCGTGGTAGAAGTCGTCCGGATTTTGGGCGATGCGCTCGAGCGTGCGGGCGAGGTCGGGCTGGCGGAAAATTTCTCCCGGCTTGTAGTAGTCACCGTTGCGTTGAAAGACACGGTGAGACTCGGGGAATTTGGCCAGGTATTCATCGTGGAAGTCGGCGGCTTCGCCCCAGGTCAGAGGAAAACCGTCGCGGGCAAGCTTGATCGCAGGCGCCATGACCTGCTTAAGAGTCAGCTTGCCGTATTTCTTTTCCGCGTAGACCATGCCCGCAACCGATCCAGGCACACCGATCGACTTGTAGCCGATCTCGCTGGCGCCGGGGATGACGTTGCCTTGGGCATCGAGGTACAGGTCGCGGGTGGCGGCAGCAGGAGCTTTTTCGCGGTAGTCGAGGAAGTGCGCTTTGCCGTCGGCCATGCGGATGAGCATGAAGCCTCCGCCGCCAATGTTTCCGGCCGGCGAATGGACCACGGCGAGCGCGAATCCTGTGGCCACCGCGGCGTCCACGGCATTCCCGCCTTGTTTCAGGATATCGACGCCGACCTGCGACGCCAGTGCGTGCACGGTAACGACCATCGCGTGCTCGGCGTGTACCGGGCGCGTCGAAGCTATGAGGCACGGCGCGACACATAGAATGAGCAGCAGAGCCAGCGCTCTTCGGGGAAGTCTCATGCTTTGATATGGACCCAGAGAAAACACGAACCTCTGAGCCTAGCGGAGCGGTGGAAGTGGAGTCAAATGATTAATC
>DATEJO010000045.1:0-11988 GCA_035277905.1 Candidatus Sulfotelmatobacter sp. | reverse complement strand
GGTTCCGGCGATGACGACCTTCTTTCCTCGAATCGGCAGGCCGGATTTCACCATCGCCTGCAATCCGCCGGCGCCCATTACATTCGGCAGCGTCCATCCAGGAAATGGCAGGAACCGTTCTCTCGCTCCCGTCGCCAGAATTAGCTTCTCGTATCGAAGTTCGTGAAGATCTGCGGCGCTCTCTGCCAGCAACAGACCAGATTCCGGCTGATGAAAAACACGTAACCCGGCCAGCACTGTCGCTGCAGAATTCGCGAATCGTTCGCGCCAGTCTGCCGCCTGTGAGTTATCTTCCCGGGCATACACTCCGCGCCAGATCTGTCCCCCGAGCGCGGCATTGTCATCCACAATTCCAACCTGCGCACCGGATTCTGCCGCGCGCAAGGCCGCCGCGATTCCGGCCGGGCCTCCGCCGATGACAAGCACTCCGAATCGACGCGGTGAACTAACCATCCGTTCTCACATCCATTCCGGGTTCGCAGACAATCTGGCAACTTCGACAATGCGCCCGCCCGTTGATCGAGACGCGACACTCGAAGCAGATTCCCATTCCACACAGCGGGCCGCGCGGTTCTCCGGTCACGGAAGCGCGACACGCCGTGCCAGCTATAACCATCGCGACGCCGACGGTCACACCTTCGGGCACGGAAACCTCCGCGCCATTCACCCGCAGAGTAATTTCAGTCGGCATGCGCACACTCTTTGCTGGCACGGACGGGCAAGTACGGCTCGATCGGAATTTCCGGGTTGCTCCCCGTGATCTGATCTGCCAGAAGTTTCGCTGTGCCGATCGAGGTCGTGATTCCCAATCCCTCATGCCCGGTCGCCAGGAATAAGGACTCATCTCCGGGCCACGGACCAATCAGCGGCAACTTGTCCGGCGTTGCCGCGCGGAATCCGGTCCACGTGCGCACGGCTGACATCGAACTCAGGCCCGGCATATATTCCTGCGCGCGCAGCAGCATCCGCCGCAAAATCTCCTGGTCCACCTCTTTATGCTCGGCGCCGTACTGCCGCGAAGATCCAATCAATATCTGCCCCGTTCGCCGGGGCTGAACGTTGAACGCCACCGAGTCACTCGTGGTCGAGTGCGCACTCTTCAAATATCCAAGCTCGACCAGTTGATGACGCAGAAATCCCCGATATCGATCGGTAATGACAAGGTGTCCCTTGCGTTTCTTGATCTCAACCTCGGGAGTGAGTGCCGTAGCCCATGCTCCGGCCGCATTTACAATAATTCTTCCTCCGGTGCTCGCCCCATCCGACAAGAGCACCTCGCCGCGCCCGATCTTCGCCACAGAGGCTCCAAGCCGAACCTCCGCGCCATGTTTCTGGGCGCGCTCGATCAGGAAACGAGCCGCGCATGGCGGATACAACACCACATCTTCCGGAACCAGAAGTCCGCCTGCCATTCCATCGCGCAGATTCGGCTCGATCGCTTTCAGTTCGCGCGCATCAAGCACCTGCGTCGGAACGCCGCGACCGCCGTAGTATTCATGCTTGCGCCGAACTTCGACCATTTCCTCTTCATCGGCCGCAACCCATATCGTTCCGCACTGCTCGTATTCCACGTCATCCGGCAATTCAGGCCGGAGCGCCTGCCACAGTCGTTGCGAATAGCGCGTCAGCGCGAACTGCGCCTCCGAATCATCCATTACAACGATATGTCCCATTCCCGCCGCGGTCGCGCCTCCGCCGACCATCTCGCGATCTACGACAGCCACGCGCAGTCCTCGGCGCGCGAGTTCGTCCGCGCAAGCCGCGCCCACAATGCCCGCTCCAATCATCACAACGTCGTAATTCGTGCGGCTCATGAATTCCGCGCTCTCGGCGGCTAGATCCCCTTTCAACAAAGCGGTCTCGCCAACTTGAAGTTAGTGTAGACAATATCCTTTGGCGTTGCACTCAGGTGCAGGGCACGCTCCAAGACGGCACCGTGACGTATTACCCTGCCGCTCGCTTTGAGACGTAACTAGAGTGGTCGGACAAAAGGCCTGCGCTGACGGGCCGTTTACTGGAAGCCTAAAAGCCCGATAAGACTTTCGGCCAGGAATCAGATCCGGCAAATTCACTTGATTTCTTTGACAAACACAGCCACCTGCATTTAATGTTCCGTCTTGCGTAAACGTTTACGCGAAATTGTTGTTGCCCGTCATGTCCCGCATTAGGACCCGCATTCCCTCATGTTGCTGAAACAGTTGCGCGAAGAGGTGCTGGAAGCAAATCTGGAACTCGTCCGCCGTGGCCTTGTCCTCTACACCTTCGGCAACGCGAGCGGAATTTCCCGCAGCGACAATCTTGTTGCCATCAAGCCGAGCGGCGTCCCTTATGATGAACTGACTCCAGACCAGATCGTTATCTCGGATCTCGACGGCAAAATAATCGAGGGCAATCTGCGTCCGTCTTCCGATCTTCCGACGCACCTTGAGTTGTACCGGCGGTTCCCAAACATTGGCGGAGTGGCACACACGCACTCGGAGTTTGCCACTTCATGGGCACAGGCCGAGGAACCCATTCCGTGCTTCGGAACCACGCATGCCGATTATTTCCACGGGTCGGTCCCGGTAACGGACCATCTCACCTCAAGCGAGATTTCCGGCGAGTACGAACTCGAGACGGGAAAGGCGATCTGCCGCACGTTCTCCGAACTCGACCCCGATGCGATTCCAGGAGTGCTCGTGGCCGGGCACGGTCCGTTTTGTTGGGGATCAAGCGTGGCCGCCGCAGCTCACAACGCCGTGATCCTCGAGTACGTCGCAAAAATGGCATACCGCACCCTCTTGATCAACGCCGAGTCGCAACCGCTGGCCCGCGAACTGCACGACAAACATTTCTTACGCAAACACGGTCGCAACGCCTACTACGGACAGGTTAAGACCAAATGAATCCTGCGCTACTTCTGTTCGCCTCTAGCCGGCTGGTTCATCTCTCGCCAGTCGACCTGGTCATCATCGTTTTCTACTTTGCCTTGGTGCTCGGTATCGGCTTTTACCTGAAGGGACAAGCCAATACCGGCGAAGACTTCTTCATGGCCGGGCGTGAGATGACGGCGTGGGTAGCGGGTCTGGCGTTCCTGTCGGCGAACCTCGGCTCGCTCGAATTGATGGGCTGGGCAGGTAATTCCTATGAATACGGGATTCTCGCCGCGCACTGGTACTGGATTGGCGCTATACCCGCAATGCTGTTTTTAGCGCTGGTCATGATGCCGTTTTATTACGTCTGTAAGACCCACTCGGTCCCGGGCTATCTCAAACTGCGTTTCGGAACCGGCGCGCAGACGATCTCCTCGATTTCGTTCGCGTTCATGACAGTCCTTATGAGCGGCATCAACATGTATGCCATGGCCGTTGTGATGAAAGTCGTGCTGGGCTGGAATATCCACTTCAGCATATGGGTCTCAGCGGCTACTGTCGCGATCTATGTAGCCCTTGGCGGACTGCGCTCCGCCATCTTCAACGAGGTTCTTCAGTTCTTCCTCATCTGGGCCGGAGCGCTGCTGATCCCGATTCTCGGCCTGATCGAAGCTGGCGGCTGGAGCGGCCTCCAGGCCAAGATCATGCACAACCTCGCCGAGCAGGGTGTCGCGAATCCCGGATCGTACACCCACCTCTGGTCCACTCTCGGCAGTTTCTCCACGAACCCGATGGGCATCAACTGGGTCGGGATTGTCTTTGGTCTCGGTGCCGTGATCTCCATGGGTTACTGGACGACGGACTTCCTTGTCATCCAGCGCGTCTTATCCGCCAAGGATCTCCGTTCCGCGAAGATGGCTCCGATTATCGGCGGCGCCTTCAAAATGATGGTGCCATTCATCGTGATCCTGCCTGGGCTGCTCGGCCTCGCTCTGCTTCGCGATCCCCAGGGACATCTGCTTCGTCTGGTGCCCGCCAATCTGGCATGGTCTCCGGCGGGCCAGGCTCAGGGCCTGCACGGTTATGACGAAGTCCTCCCCCTGATGCTTGCCCGTTACTGCGGGCCCGGTTTGCTTGGCCTCGGTATCACAGCGTTGATCGCCGGGTTCATGTCCGGAATGGCCGGCAATGTCAGCGCCTTCACCACCGTTTGGACCTACGACATCTACGGCACGCTCATGAACAAGAATGCGAGCGATGACGCCAAGGTCCGGATGGGCCGCTGGGTCACCGTTATCGGCGTTATCGTCAGCATTGGAACCGCGTACCTGGCAGAGGGCGCCCCGAGCATAATGGATTACGTCCAGGCGCTCTTCAGCTTCTTCATCGCTCCTCTGTTCGGAACCGTCATTCTGGGCATGCTTTGGAAACGCGCCACGGCTGCGGGAGGCTGGACCGGCCTGCTCGCGGGAACCTTGTCTTCCATCGGCATGTACACGTGGGTGAAGGTCGATCCCACCGCCGTTCGATACGTTGCGCTCTCCATGGATGCGCAAGACCAGGCACAGAACATGTACCGCGCGTTGTGGTGCTGTCTGATCTGCATCATCGTCACCGTAGTCGTGAGCCTTCTGACGAAGCCCAAGGCCGACTATGAATTGAAAGACGTCGTCTACGGACTGACGCCGATTCCAAAACAAGAGCATGTCAGTTGGGTGCACAGTCCAGTGTTCTGGGGTGTCGTGGTCGCAATCGTATTTGTAATCCTGCAGATTATTTTCTGGTAGGGGGAGAGCATGAAATCAGGCGGCGCATTATCCATTTGGTTTTTTACCGGAATCTGTCTGGGAGTGAACGGAGCCTTGATCCTCGCCGCCGGACTTTACGAACTGGCCTCGCCCCCAGCTAACGAGGTTGTTCTCTATAACCTACATGCCCCGATCTGGTGGGGCGCTTTCTTGCTGGCCTTGGGCCTGGTGTTTTCGATCCGCCACTCTCCTGCGCGGGAACGCGCTCGCATGAGCGGCAATTCTTAGCGTTTTGATAAAAGGTGGAAATTCATATGTCGAAGAAAATGACGATGGGCGTCATCATCGGGAATCGGGGATTCTTCCCGGATCAGTTGGCGAAGACCGGTCGCCAAGAGATGATTCAGGCGCTGGCAAAAGCCGGTATCGATTGCATTGTCCTTGGCCCCGAAGAAAGCAAACACGGCGCGGTAGAAACACACGAGGAAGCGAAACGCTGCGCCGCTCTATTTCAAAAGCATCAGGACAAGATCGACGGCATCATCGTCTCGCTCCCGAATTTCGGAGACGAGCGCGCCATCGCCGATACCATGCGCCTCTCGCGCCTCAAAGTGCCGGTGCTGGTGCAGGCTACTCCCGACGATGCAACGAAAATGACAATCCTTCATCGCCGAGACAGCTTCTGCGGCAAGATGTCTGCCTGCAACAATCTCCGTCAGTATGGCATCCCGTATTCGCTGACGCGGTTGCACACCGAGAGCCCCGATTCCGACGAATTCCAGAAAGATCTCGCGTGGTTTGCTGCGGTCTGCCGCGTCGCCAACGGCATGCGGAATCTTCGTGTCGGCAGTATTGGCGCCCGCCCGACCGCATTCAACACCGTACGCTACAGCGAGAAACTGCTCGAAGCCTCCGGCATTTCCACTGAAACGCTCGACCTTTCGGAAGTTTTCGGCCGCATCTCGCGACTGAAAGACAGCGACTCCGGCGTGCAGGGCAAGCTCGCCGAAATTCGAAAATACGTCACTACCAGCAGTGTTCCCGACGCGGCTTTGATCAAAATGGCCAAGCTCGGATGGGTCATCGACGACTGGATGAAGCAGACCGACGTTCAGGTCAGCGCCGTCCAATGCTGGACCTCGATGGAAGAATATTTTGGCGTCGTCCCCTGCACCATCATGAGCATGATGAGCAACAAATTGCTGCCCGCCGCCTGCGAAGTCGACGTCTGCGGCACGCTCAGCATGCACGCGCTCGCCCTGGCCTCCGAAACTCCAAGCGCTCTGCTCGACTGGAACAACAACTACGGCGACGATCCCAACAAAGCCGTCTGCTTCCACTGCAGCAACTTGCCCAAACATTTCTTCCAGGACGTACGCATGGACTTTCAGGAAATCATCGCGGGCACCGTTGGCAAAGACAACACGTTCGGCACCGTTGTCGGACGCGTGAAGCCTGGCGCCATGAGTTTCGCCCGCTTCTCGACCGATGACACTGCCGGAGTGATTCGGGGCTACGTGGGCGAAGGAGAATTCACCAGCGATTCACTGAATACGTTCGGCGGGGTCGGCGTCGTGAAGATTCCGCATCTTCAGAAACTGCTGCACTACATCTGCGAGAACGGGTTCGAGCACCACGTGGCGGCGAACTTCTCAACCACGGCGGGCGCCGTGCACGAAGCCACGATTCGTTACCTGGGATGGCAAATGCACTGGCACGCAAACTGAAACGCGGCCACACTTTGAAACCTTCAAACTCTGAAACTTTGCTTCTACTGCACCGTCGGTTCCGCGTCTTCCGGAGCACCGTGGCGACGTAGCAGCTGCGGCAGATTCTGCGAAAACGCCGACCGCGGCAGCACCATGTCGCAGCCCACTTCGTGCGCCTTCTGCTTCAGGTCTCCCTGGACGTGCGACAGGAATCCGATGATCGACGTCCCCTTCTTCAGCTTGCTCTTCAGCTTCGGAATCAGGGTTAATGGCTTCACGCCGGCATTGTTCAGATCGAAGATGATCAGCGACGGTTTCTCTTCGCCGTTGTGCTGCATCTTCTCCATCAAATCTTTGTCGCTCTTGACGAACTCGACCTTGACGTTGAGCTTGCGCGCCGTCTCCTGAATCTTGGCCATGAAAAACAGGTCTTCTATGAAGGCGAAGATGCGGGAGTTCGCGTCGATCGCAGCCCCTGCTGGAAGCGGCTCCGGCTCAGGCTGCGGATACTGCGTACCGAATCCGGGACGATGCCGTCCGCCTTTGTGCCCATTGTTGTTGCCGGAAAGAGCCGCGCGGTAGCTGTGATCCATCGGCGCGGTGTAGATGCCGTCTTTGTTTTCGCGGGACACACCCTGTCCGTGCCGGTGTCCTCGCTGGTTATGCTGCCGGCGGCCTCGCCGCCGTCTTCTTCCTCCTCCGCCGCCGGAGGGTTTGCCTGGTCCTGCGTTCATAGTCCTCTCAGATTGTGAAACTGCTTCGATCGATACAGAATTTCAAACTCCACGATGGGTGCGGTATCGCGCAAGGCGCCGCCTGCACACTCTTGCGCCGCGGCGCAGTTACGGGTTGCGACTGGACACACCGTGGAACGAACCCCACCTCAGAACAGAACTGCTATTTGCGAATGAAAACTGTACTGCGTAACGTAGTCGATTTTGCTTATCGGATCCGTAAAGGCGCCGCCTCGGAACGGCTGGCGCGGAAGGCTCTCGCGGGAACGAGGCCTAATGAGATCATCCTCATCGTACTAGGCCTCGCCCAACCGCGCAAGGCCCACCCTGCCGGCTTTTTGCACAGGTGGCCATGACCCGCGGGTCTGGCTACTCCCCCTGTGAAACTTCCCGCGCCCACTGCTGCGCCTGCCAGTAGTATCCGGCAACGTCTTCCGGATCTAAATGCAGCTTTTCGCTTATTTCGGCCGCAGCCTGCCATTCGCCGCTCTCGTGCGCCAGCATCAGCTGGAACACCGGACGCAGCGGGCTCGGCTTCCCCAAAAGGACATCTTTCGTGTCGTGATCGAGCGGGATTTTCTCCAGCACTTCGGCCATCGGTGTTTCCAGCATCGCATCGATTAGCGAAAGCAGTCCCATAAGAAACAGGTCCGATTCGCCATGCGGAACGCGCGGGGCGAGCAGTTCTCCGAAGCGTCCGCGAACCAGAGCCGAAAGAACCAGGTCGCTGGTCTTGTCTTGTCCGGCGCCCACGGCAGCCACCAGCCGCACCCAGCGGCGGACATCGCGCTCTCCCAGAATCGACAGCGCGTGCCGCACGGAATGAATCTCGCTCTTGAAAGCAAAGATCGCCGAGTTCAGATACCGCAGCAGCCGGTAGCACACCGACGCTTCGGCTTTAATCAGTTTTTCGAGAGCCGGAACATTCAAGTCGGGCTTCGACACTTCCTGCAGCATGCGTAGATAGTTCAGCCGGTTCGCCGGCATCTCGTGCGCAGCCAGCATTTCCGGACGGCGGAAGAAATATCCCTGGAAATAGACGAACCCCTGATCACGCGCCCGCTGAAACTCGTCGTACGTCTCGATCTTCTCGGCCAGCATGCGGCAGCGCCACGGACCAAACTTCTTGATCAGCGCGGAGCGTTGCTCTTCGGTCGTTAACTTCATTTCAATCTTGATGATATCGGCCAGTTCGACCAGCGGTTCCCGCGGATCGTTCGCCACATAGTCGTCGAGCGCCACCAGATATCCCGCTTCTTTCAGGCTGACGCAAGCCGACATCACGTCCGGATCGCCCGAAACAGTCTCTAGAATTTCGACGACGGTTGACGTGGAAGGCAGCAGCCGCACCAGCCCTTTGATGAGCGTGTCGCGCGTGCAGTTCACGAAAGCACGGCGCCCGTCGCACAGCACGTCCAGACCCATCAGCAGCGTGCTGTCGAGCGTGGCCCTGGAGGCTTGCTCGCTGTCGCCGCTGAATGCGTTCTCGATGCCATCGCGAAAGAGCAGTTCGTAGCCGAAAACTTTTTCTTCGCGATCAAAAATCGGCTGCCGGGCAACATAACGGAGCGGCTTGATGGGCTGAATCTTCGCCCGAGCCGCGGCAATTCCTGCAGATATGCTTTCCACCTTCTTTTTATCGGCAGGAACGGGGAAAAAGTACAGCGGAGGGCGGCCTTTCCGCTTTTGGGACATCGCTTGATTTTGTAATTTTGTAATCGGGTAATTTCGAAATTTAAAAACTTGGATCGTTGACTCAAATTTACCAAATTACAAAATTAGAAATTACCAAATCAACTGGCAAGCTGCGATCAAGGCAACAACGACGCACTCACGCGCGCTGTATTCCACCGAGAGAGCTTAGCGCGGTTACAATTTTCCCCGACCATTGCGCGATCTCATCTTCGCGCAACGTGCGTTCGCTGGATTGGAAGAGAACACGGAGCAAGACCGAATATTTTCCGGCAGCGATTGAGCCGCCGCGGAAAATTTCGACGGGAGCGAATTCCTTCAGCTCGCGAATGTGCTCTGCAGCCACCGCCTGCTGCATCCGCTCGAACGCAACATCGTCGGCAAAGACGAACGAGAAATCCCGCTCGACCGCCGGATATTTCGGTAGCGGCACGAAGCGCACCGGTCGCAACCCGATTCTGTAAAGTTGCTCAAGGTCGAATTCTGCGAGAAACACGTCCTGGCGCAACTTGCGCGAAGCGGCCACTTCCGGATGGATTTGGCCGAACTGCGCGACGACTCGGCCATTGAGCAGGGCGTGCGCCGACCGTCCCGGATGAAAATACTCCGCCGCCTCGCGGTCATAGTTGATCTCGCATCCGAATAGAGCCAGAACGTTCTCGACATCGCCTTTGAATCCGCGGAACGCCTCGGCCGCCTGGGCGTGCTCTCCCTTGCTGACGTCCAAAGCGCCGCCAACCGGAAGCGACGCTCGGATTGCGGCCACTGTTGTGCCAAGGCAGGCGCGCCGCGGCTCGACGCGTTCGCCATTCTGCATCTCGTAGATGCTTCCAATTTCAAACAGCCGGGCCTCGGCGACATCGCGATTCAAGTTCCACGCCAGCATGTCGAGCATGCCCGGGACAAGCGATGTCCGCATAACCGATGCCTCCTCGCTCAGAGGATTCTCAAGTTCGAGAACCTGATTCGCCATCGCCGAAGAAAACTTCTCAGCATCCGTGTACGAGATGAACGTCAGCGACAAGGCCTCGTTGTAGCCCAATGCCAGCGCCCGTTCACGGACTCTGTGGTCGATCTTGGTCTGCGGCAGTTCAATCACTGCGCCGCTGTACGCAGGCAGTGTATTCGCGAACTTGTTGTATCCGTGCAGGCGCGCGATCTCTTCGATCAGATCGATCTCGCGCTCGACGTCGAGACGCCAGCTGGGGATCTGCACTCGGAATTGCTGATCGTCTTGACCCTCAGGAATCAGGACGAAACCGAGACGCTTCAGCAGCCGGAAAATCTGCCCGGCATCGAGACTCCCACCGAGAATGCGCTGGACCTCAGAGACATGCAGCATGACGGGAGCCTGATCCAAGCGCTTGGAAACAACGTCGACGACATCACCGGCAATTTCGCCGCCACCAGAGGAGAGAATCATCTCCGCCACCAGATCGCACGAGAGCACTGTCGATTCGAAATCGGCTCCGCGCTCGAAACGGTGCGAGGCGTCGGTGTGCAACGCATGACGCCGCGACATTTTGCGGACGATCGCCGGGTCCCACCAAGCGGACTCAATCACGATGTTCCGCGTCTTTTCGGTGATCATCGTGTCGTAGCCGCCCATTACACCGGCGAGGCCGACAGGCTTTTTCGCGTCGCAGACAACAAGATCTTCGGTTGTCAGCTTGCGCTCGACACCATCGAGAGTCGTGAGCGTTTCGCCTGAGCGCGCTTTGCGGACTACGATGCGTCCGCCTTCGAGCAGGTCGGCATCGAAAACATGCGTCGGCTTCCCGATTTCCCACAGGACGTAGTTCGTGGCGTCTACTGCATTCGAGATCGGCCGCTGATCGAGCAGTTGCAGCCGGTGCGCGACTTTCTCAGGCGAAGCTTTGATCTTTGTATTGTGAATAACGCGCGCCGTGAACCGTGGACAAAGCGCCGGCTCCTCCACCGCGATCGGGAACGCGGCACTAGAGTTTGCCGAGGGCTGATGGCTGAGATCTGAGAGCTGTTTTAGCGGTCGATCGTATATCGCTGCTGCCTCGCGCGCCAGGCCATAGTGATTCATCGCGTCAGGACGATTAGTTCCGATCTCGACTTCGAAGACAGTATCCGCACCGTGCCCCCCAATGCCCTCAACGCCGAGCCCAACATCGGTCAGATCAGCCGCAAGGCGTTTGTCGTCGACGCTGAGGTCAACAAAGTCGCGAATCCACTGTGGAGAAATCTTCATAACTCGATGGTTTCACCCGGATAAAATGCCTGACGCCGCCCTCGATAAGGTCTCGGCTCACCAGCCCACTTCATTGCACAATCTTTAGCCGCAATATGGATATATGAGTTCCACTCGCTGACAAAAAAGCTGTGGACCCACACTTCTGCAGGCAAAGACTCCATCAGATCTCGACTCATGCTCTTGGTAAATTCGGGAATAGATCGCGTTTGATAGCCGTCCGCGATCCAGAGTTCGCCGGGTGAGTCTAAGTCGTAACCCGCGGCGGCGCTGGGAGGGTCGATGGCAAAGACCTGCAATCCAGTGATTTCGATATGAGCGTCGCGAGTGTCGTCGCGGTGTTCCGGCGGACCATCTGGATCACCAACCTTTAGCGACACGGTGAGTTGCACTGTTCCGCGGTCGTAGTTAATCGACAGATTCTTCAGCCCAGAATCGTGGAAGCCGTTCGGTAAAGAGTTCGCGAGTTCTTCGAGCGTCATGATGCAACAAGTTGTACGCGACCAACGACAAACGACCAGCGACCAACGACTGCTTTTACGCCCACTGCTCCAAAAATCTCACATCCCCCTGGAAGAACAGCTGAATGTCGTCCACGCCGTACTTCAGCAAAGCGAGCCGGTCAACGCCCATACCAAAGGCGAATCCGGAAACTTTTTTCGGATCGTAGCCGTTGTCTTTCACAAATTCGAAAACATTCGGATCGACCATGCCGCAGCCCAGAACTTCGATCCATCCCGTCTGCTTGCACGGACGGCACGGAGCGTTATCCGCACCGCGCTTGCCGCTTCCGCCGCAGATGAAACAGCTCACGTACAACTCGGCGCTCGGCTCGGTGAACGGGAAGAACGAGGGACGAAAATGCGTCTTCACATTCGAGCCGAACAGCGCCTTCATCGCGTGATCGAGCGTCCCCTTCAGGTCGCCGAAGGTGATGTTGGTATCCACGGCGAGTCCCTCGATCTGATGGAACATTGGCGAGTGGCTCGCGTCCGGCGGATCGTTGCGATGCACTTTCCCGGGAATCACAAT
>DATEJO010000044.1:0-18020 GCA_035277905.1 Candidatus Sulfotelmatobacter sp. | reverse complement strand
ACGCCGATGCGCTTGAACTGCTTGCGCTGCAGGTCGAGATACTTCTCGGCATACTTGCGGCAGGCCGCGCGCACCGACGTGGCGGGCATCTGCAGCTTCTTGCCGCCGAGTTCCTTGTCGACTTTGATTTCGATGGGCAGGCCGTGGCAATCCCAGCCTGGGACGTAGGGCGCGTCAAATCCCGACATGGTTTTCGACTTGACGATGAAATCTTTCAGGCACTTGTTCATCGCCGTGCCTAGATGGATCGGCCCGCTCGTGTACGGAGGCCCGTCGTGCAGGATGTAGCGCGCAGCTCCCTTGCGCGCCTCCCGGATGCGCTGATAAATGCCCATCTCCTCCCAGCGCTCGAGCATTTTGGGCTCGTTCTGGGGCAGGTTGGCCTTCATGGGAAAGGCGGTTTGGGGCAGGTTGATGGTTTTTTTCAGTTCTAACGGCACCTAGTGGCGTCTCCGAAAGTAGTTGAATCTTTCATTATAGGGAGAGCGGGAGGGGAACGTCTATGTGACGACTGATTCGTCTCGGCGACTTTCGAACAGGAAATTCTGGTTGCGTCATCCCGAGCGGAGCCGTAGTTCCGGCGGAGGAGGGATCTTGCGAGAGTCTGATGCGAAGTAGCGAATCATTGTGAACGTGCAACTCGTAGTCGGCTGCGGATTTTGCTGTAGCGCGGCACGCCAGACTCTTCAACGGAGCACGATGCACCAACCGCAACCAGCGGGATTTCGAGCGCGTACCTAGTTTCTCCAACTACAATCTGGACGAGCGGACTATGCGTGCGAGGAAACCTACTGTAATAGTGATTTTGGGTGCTCTTGGAGTGTGCGCGCTGCCGTGGCTCCTTCGAGTGCATGGCAATGCCGCCAAGATCGTCACGCATCCTTTGGTTCCTTTCGCAGTGGTGTTTTTTGCTTTGTTCCCGCTGTATCCGCTGTACAGGCTAGCGAATGAGTGGCCGCGTCTTCGCCTGGGCATTGTCATCATCGCGGCGAACGCCCTTCTCTGCGGCGCACTCGCATTCTTGTATTTCGGTCTTCATTTGGACAACGTCTGGGTGAATTGGATGTTTGAGCTGAGCCAAGTTCTCCTGATCGGCGGATGCCTTCTACTCGCGTGGCAGGGAGCACGGTCGCATCGGCAAGACAACCATCGACCATGATAGGAGGCAAGAAATCGCGATTACTCTTAAAACCCTTTTCGCTCTTGTCGGCCAAGGGCGGTTCGGTGCGATGCCGTCCCATGCGAATATTTAATCCGGGGCAAGCGATCCGAATCCTAACGCGCGTTTGCATCGTTGCAGTAGCTCTCGAGGCCGTCGCGCAAACAGCAGCCAAGCACGACGACTCCGGAAGTCAGTCCGCCTCACCCGCAGCGGAAGTAACCGTCGATGGCTGTTTGTATGGCTCTCCCGGAGGATTTGCAGTCGTCGGCGCCGAGAACAGCTACGCATTGCACGGAGACGCTGCGACCCTGCAGAAGCACCTTGGCGAAGAAGTCAGCGTGACTGGAGTTGCAAGAGCCCAGAGCGACGAACTCGATCTCACCAGAATACAAACTGTTTTCAAAGCGCCCGTTCTGTGGCTTCCTGCCGCAATTACCGACGATTCCAATTGGAAGACCCAGGTCAACGGGCAGTACGGCGTGAGGTTTGCCCTTCCGACGCTGCCGAATTGGTCGAAGAGTGGAGAACTGGGAACCGGCACCAATTTTGTCTTGCAGTCCGGCACGGTTACCCTTGCCAACATCGGCATTCCCAGCGAGGTTTATCCGTCGAGCAATTTCATAGGCGGAACTTTTTTGCTGTCCGTCAATCCGACCATCACCAATCGCGGCAGCTGTGAGAAGTTCGGCACCTTCGATCCGCGCTCTGTCTCGTACCAGAACATTGGGGGAGCAGCGTATTCGGAAACTTCTGAAGGCGATGCAGCGGCTGGAAGCAGTTCCGACACGAAATACCTTCACACATTCCAGAATGGGGTGTGCTTTGAAGTTGCGGTGACCATTGGCTTCTACAGTACGGCGAGTCAGGACTTCGGATGCAGAGTCTCGACCGTTGGCGACGCGCCCAAACTCGTCGACGAATTCACTCGCAGAGTCTCGTACTTTCCCGCTTCCAGGAAGGTTGCGGCTCCAGCGCAGGAGTCGGTTCCGCGCGTGACCGTATTCAAGGCGTCCTCTGAAATTGCCGACGGCGCAATGAACCGGGGTACGATAACCTTCTCTTGGAAGACTGAGAATACGGACTACGTGGAATTCTCATACAGCTGTTCCGCGCCTGGTCTGGGCGACACCATTCTTGAGGAGGGCGCGAGATCGCGGAACTGCGAGAACGATCCCAAACCGATAACCCCCGACCCGGACGTGTACACGCACTCGCCGAACTCCTCGGGCCAGATCGTATTCGGAAACTTTCACCACGACGATCCTATTTTTGTGACGGTAAAAATTGTTCCGTTTTCTCACGGCAAAGCGTACCCGTCGGAGATGGAGCCGATCAAGATCACCGTTGATCCCTATAGCCCGTATCCGAACGGGATTCCCTCAAAAACGGCCAACATCGCCTTGTCGTATGCCGGGCCTGTGAGTAAATCGTATAAACAGGGCGAGATGCTGACGGTTACTTGGACCGATAACTTGAGCCGTGATTCATGTGTGAATCTGCTCCTGGCTCGTGATAGCGCGAGCGGAGTGCAATACGTCGGCCGTGTATCGGAGAAATGTTTGAGTCCGGCCAGTTCCGGTTCTTACAACTGGACAATTCCGAAGAAGTACGCAGGGGCGGGTTTTCGAGTTTATGCGTCCGCTCCGGGCGGCGAATCCAGCGCGCTCGGGCCTAGTTTTGAAATCGTGCCTGGGGGAACCGAGCAGAAATGAAAGCGAGGCACATCGCGTGAATGATCCGAATTGGATCTTCTACCAGCACGACGGACCCACCGAGGTCGATGTCATGCCGCGCTTGGTCGAGGAGTTTCCAGATTTTCGGCCTCGATGGGAAAAGCATCTTGAAGGGTGGGAAGGAAAACCGGCAGGACATTTCAATGACATTACGGTATTCGCCCGTTTTGCTCTTGAAGATCTCTATATGCCCGGAAAGACCGATGAACTGAAACGCGCATTTGATCTAATGGAATACTGGCTCGTGAAGGGCAGCAGCGGCCTGCAGCAGTTGATTCAGATCGGATTTTTTGAAGACTTCCAGAATTTCGCATTAGGGCAGAAATACACTTTGGAGGACTTCCTCCCATTCCTCGGCCCGAAATCGCGCGAGGCCTGGGATGAAGTTGTGAGATTTTGGGCGGGTGAAGGCTGGAATCCTCGCTGAGGAGACTAGATCCGAATAGAGCATCCGTCCGGCTAGGCTGCTGCTTCCTCCTCAATTATTAGCTTAGCCGTGCTCAACTCGCGCTTTGATATCGGAGTAGGCGTCTTCGATGAGCCGGTTGAGCGCCGCCTCGTTCGTGGCTGCTCCCGGACGAATCTTCACGTGGCGCATGAACTTGCCGTTGCCTTGCAGCAAGCGCGCCGGATCGCGCAATGCTGCTCCGTGAAAGAAGCCGACGTTCACGTGAGAAGTGAATACGTTGACGTACGCGAAGGGCACATCGCCGAGGCACGCAACCGGGCAGCCGTCATGCAGAAGCTCGCGGACTTCGTCGCCGCATCTTCGCATGACTTCGAACCAGCGTTGCGCGATGTCTCCCAATTCGCCGGCGTGATCGCGCATCCACGCATCGATGCGCGGATCGCGCTCGACAGCGCCGTTGAAGGTCAGCAGATCGGTTCTGGTTTTTTCTCGCGCGCTTCTTACCTTCATCCTTTGGCTCCGTAAGCTCCAATCTGTTGAGGGACGAATGTTTCTCTCCGGGTGACAGTTAGCGAATTCCATTCGGCTGCTCACTTTGAAAGGACGGAATTCGGCAACCCCATTGCGCTTCGCAGCTGCTGCCACTGTTGAGTCACTTGCGAGTTATGTGAGAGATCGGCAGCCCGGTGGAGCGATTCTTCCGCTTTCGGAAGATTCTTGAGTTGAACGAAGCAATCGCCCAAGCCCGCCCATGCATACCAATCCTCCGGATAGTCGCGCGTTACCTGTTCAAAGACTGGAATGGCCTCGCTGCATCGTCCCTCTTCATCCAACTGCAAAGCTTGCTGAACGACAGTGTTGGCCAGATTCCGCGATACAGGCTCATTGTGGGGCGCCAGTTTATGCGCAGTCGTGAATACCGTCGCGTCATCGCGCCATTGCGTCTCCTGCGAGAACGTCAGCGCAGCGAAGGCGATGGTCAGGAGGCCCGCGGCGCAATACAGGACAACTCTCGCATTCTTCAGCAAGCTCCACGCTGCTGCAAAGAGCAGCGCCAGTCCGGCGAGAGGTAGATAGGTATAGCGCCCGTGCAGAAAATCTCCTGGATTCAGCGCATTGAAATTCAACGCGGGAAGGAGCGGCAGAATGACTAGGAGCGCGCCTGCGACAACTGCTCCCTTAATGCCGGTGCTTGTCGGATTGCCGCGTGCCTGAGCTTTTCTCCACATCCAAAGCAGCGCCAGCGCCAACACGGCGCCACAGCAGGCTAATGCGGCCAACGGCAACAAGACGCCACGCAAGGAAAATTTGTCGGCCAGCGTAGGATCGGCAAAGGCATAAGACTTCACGGGCCAAAACATTACTTTCACGTAGAACCAAAGCGTCGCCGGCCAGGAGAGGATTACCGTACGCCAGGGCAGATGCTGCGTGGCCGAGCCGAGCAGGGCTCCAAGAGCGTTGAGCCGCAGCAGAAGATATATCGCAGTGACGCCTAGAAACGGCAGGGTGTGAAGAAGTGCCTGCGCCAGTCGAGAAGGGAGAGATCGGCTCGCGGACTTCGAGCCGCTCTTCACGATTGACTGGCTCGGTGCCACGCAGAGAGCAAAGGCAAAGATCACGGCCGGAAATACGATGGCGGTTTCCTTGGCTAACAGCGCCACAAAGTATGTGCCGGCTGAGGCAATCATCCAAATGGGGGAACGATTGGATGCTTCTTCCGATTTCTTGCGCGATTTCTTTTCCTGCGCGTGTGGCGCTCCGAAGCGCACATATTTGAGATAGAAGAGGAGCGCGCCCAGAATTCCTGCCGCCATTAAAGGATCCGGAACCGTGACCCAGCTGACGGATTCGGTTTGCGCAGGATGCAGCGCGAAAAGCGTTGCGGCCGCCAGTGCAGCCGACGAATCGCGCAGCAGTTTCCATATCAGCAGAGCGAGCAGCGCCGCAACCGCAACGTGCTTCGCGATGCTGAGCAAGTGCCATCCCCAGGAAGACAGGCCGGCGAGCACGAAGTTAAGCCTCACCCACAGCACAAACACCGGGCGATAAAAGCTCGAAGGGCCACCCGTGAACTGTGCCCACACATAGTTGGCGAAGTAGTCCCAGATGTGGCCCGCTTCCTGAATGCGAGGGTCCGCAGAGAACCGATGATCATCGAGGACGAATTGAAAATTGAGAGAGCGGGCGTAGACAGCAACGACCAACGCTACAAGGGCCGACGCTAACCAGAAGATTGTTCGAGGAGAGAGCGAGTCGGGGATGCTGGCCCATTGCGTTCGCGCGGGCGGCCGCTCCGGGAGAATCGCGCTCGAACGTTTACCGCCGGAATGCATTGATTGGACAGAATTGTCTCATATGCGCTCGGAGGACTCAGCGCGGATCTCCACTGCTGGGTGGTTTTTCCAGAAGACGTCCAAGCCAGCCGAAACTCTGTCGGGCTCGTCTCATAGTGGAAAGAATCCGTCCGGAAAGAAGACGGCGAACGTGTATCATCGTGCGGGCCCTGCCACGGAATGCTGTGCTTCGAAGGAGATTTTGCTATGGCTTTATTGTCAGATGCAAATGTGAAGCAGTTGTTAGGCGGCCGATACATCGCGTCTTTCTCTACTCACAATTCCAACGGCTCAATCCACGTCGTCTCGGTGTGGTTCTGGTTCGACGGGACTGACATCTTCGTCGCCACATCTTCGCGGAGCCGGAAGGCGCGAAACCTTGCGGCGAATCCGAAGGTGTCTCTGATGGTCGATTCGCGTGACCAAGCCGCGTCTTTCGGAGTTACGGTGACCGGCACTGCGCATGTGAATTCCGGCGAGCAATCGCGGAAATACAATGCGGAGATTCATCGCAAGTACCTGAGTGAAGCCGCGCTAGCGGATCCGCGTGTAGGTCCGGTGTTCGCTGCGTGGGATGACATTACAGTGCGGCTCGCGCCGGAGTCGGTGATCGCCTGGGATATGCGCCAAGCGGATGAGCAGGTCTTCGGCGGCGCATTCAGAAATAATCCGACGTATCTATTGGCGACGGAGCGGTGAAGGCATACGTTCGGGGGTATTCAGTCGCAGCAGGTTCCGGGCAGCCTGCGCTACTCTCTCCGCAACGTGTCCGCGGGATCTTGTAGGGACGCCCGGCGCGCCGGAATTGCCGTCGCGAGCAATGCCGGGAAGGCAAGCATCAGAGCCGCGCCGATCAATACGAGAAAAGAGGTCGATCTCACTCCGTAAAACTGTGAACGCAGCGCGTACCCGACCGCAATGGCGCATGCCAGGCCCAGGGTCGTCCCGCCGATAAGCAAGCGCCCATGTTCATACATGAGCAGTTTTAATATCCGCTGCCGTGATGAGCCAAGAGCCATTCGTATGCCGATTTCTTTCACGCGCAACGAAACCTCATAACCGAGCAGACCGTAGGTTCCGAGAATCGATTGAAACAGGGCGACCGCGCCAAATGCGATGGCGATCTGCATTAGAAAAACGCGCTGCGAGACCTCGAACGACATCTCCTCGGGAATGGTTTCAAATCCGAAGATGCGCGCTTCCGGAAACTCCTTCTTCATCTCACTTCGGATAGCATTCTTGAGCAGCGCAGGATCGGCACGCGTTTGGACGATGATTCGCGCAAAATTCCTCGGATGCTCGGACCTTGGAAGATAAAGATCGGGTCCCGGCTGCGACACCAAGTCGTAGTTATGAACGCTCGCGACGACGCCGACAACGGTAGCCCAGCCTTGTCCTTGCGGCGCATGTAGCTCTCCGCTGTGTACACGATGGCCGAGGGGACTCTCTCCCGGCCACTCCCGCGCCGCCAGCGCTTCGTTCACGATCGCAACATTGTTGCGGCCATCATCGGCGTCGTTGAAATCTCGTCCTTGCAGCAGCGCTTGTCCGATGGTTGAGAAATACCCGGGACTGACGTCGTAGGAATTGGGATTCGTATGCACCTGCTGTTTGCACTCCTCGGGGTGCCGGTCCGAACAAAAATTATATCGATCAATCGCGTGCCCAAGCGGCGGATGATCGGTAACGGCAGCCGAGGCGATTCCGGGCATGTTTCGCAGGCTGGCCGCAATCTCGCTGAACTCGAGTTCGGATTGGCGGGTTTCAGCAATCGACGGATGATCCGAGCCGAGTTCCACCTCGATCATAAGCAAGTGATCCGGATCGAATCCCAGCGGCTGATGCAAAAGAAGGTAAACGCCGCCGATCATCCATCCGGCGCATGCTACCAGGACCACGCTGAGGCTGAGTTGTGCGAGGACAAAGGATCGTCTCGCAAAGCGCACGCCCTTTCCCGCAGAAGTGCTGCCCGTGCCTTGCAGATCTTGAAGCAGCCCCGGACGCAGCGCTCTCCACGCTGGGGATATGGCAAGGAAAACCGTCACCGCCGCGGAAACAACGACGACAAACAGCAGCACAGAGAGATGCATCGAGGCATGAGAGAGGCGTGGCAGGTGAATGGCAGTCGTGCTCTTGATTATCTTGATGAGAACAGCGGCAAGCACAATTCCGGCTACAGTGCCTGTGCTCACCAACAGGGCGCTCTCCACCATCAACTGCCGGAGCAGTTGGCTCGCGGTCGCACCCAGCGTGGCGCGAGTTGCAAACTCCATGCGGCGGCGAGTATTTCGCACGAGTATCAGACTTGCGAGGTTCGCGCATGCTATTGCCAGCAGCAGTCCGCAGGCGCCAAACACCATGAGCAGTGCCGGCTTCGTGTCGGTGCCGACCAGCAATTCGATATATGGATAGACCAGGGTCGGCTTTCGATCTACGGCGTTGGCCGCCCCGTAATAGTTCGGATAGTCTTTTTGCAAGTCCCGATCCACTCGAACCAAGTCGGCGTTGGCTTGCGCCAGCGTGACACCCGAGCGGAGCCTTCCGATCACGCCGAAGTCGTTATCGCCTCGGGCGTTGGGACGCGCCTCCCGGTCGCAGCCAACCTGTACAAAGACCTCCGGCTGATTGAGCGCGTAAGAGCCTTCGATGTCCTGATCCGCCGCAAGAACCCCTGCGATTTCGAAGTCTCGCCCATCCAGGTTCAGCGTTTTGTTCTCAAGGCTGTCCGCATTCAATCGCGTCCAGTAACCAGCGCTCACAATTGCCTGCGACGAGCAATCCTGTTCGTTGCCTGTAACCGGCCAGCTTCTCCCCAGTGCAAACCGCGCTTCGAGCGTGGCGAAGAATCCTTGCGTCACCACAAGAATGCGCCGCGCTGCAGGAGCGTTGTGTGTCTTCTGTGATGGCGACCATTCGCGGTACGCGGCCAGACTCGTGAACGTCGCCGAACGCGAGGCGTAGTCCTGCATCGTGGGAATCGAAATGACGGCGTCGGGCTGAGACGCCACTGCTACGAGACGGTCTGGTTCGGGGAAGGGCAGCGGCTGCAGGAGCACAGCATCCAGAACCGCAAACATTGCCGTGGTCGCGCCGATGCTGAGGGCCAACGTAAGAATGGCAGTGAGGGAGAAGCCGGGACTCTCGCGAAGCCGGCGAAGGGCGTAGCGGACATCTCGGAGCAAGCGGACCTCCCACGCAGCGAGGAGTTCTAGCAGCTTACACCAAGCTGCCGCTCGGCCTGCAGGGAGGACGTACTTGTGTTACGAATTCGAGGCGGACACTTGTTACGTCAACGTAAGTCAGTCGCTCTGGCGAGAACTATCCTTATCGTGGCATCGCCTGCGATGCCTCGACGTATGCTCCCTCGCGCTCGACTTGTTGCGCGCCGTTCTGTGACAGGTGCCAGGTCTGCTCCGCATCGTGCAGAGGCGGGACCTTCTGAACTTGTCCAACGACATCTACGGGCTCGCCTACGCTGATCGGCGGGTTCGATCCGTTCTCGGGGGGATTCGACAGTACCACCAGCAATGGTGCCGGATCATTCTTGTTCCCGAGCCAGAAGACCGAGTTGCTCACCTTTTTCAGTACCGGAGTGCGCACGATTTCGAACGACTGTCCGATATATTGCTGCTTGTTCGCGGCGTTCAGCACCGCGGAGCCGTTCTGCAGATTCTGCTTGTTGACGGCCTCGGGCTGATTGTTCGGGTTGGGCATGCGATTGTTGGCCGTGGTCACAACGTTGTTGCCGCCCTCGTGGCGCCGGCTCCAGAACCATCCGCCGTAGGCTCCCCATCCCCAGAAGCCGAACCATACCAGCAGGATCAGAACAATCACGACGGGCCATATCCACAGCGTGCGCCATCCCGAGCCGATGCCGGGCCGCTGCGCCTGCATGCGGCGGCGCTCCTGCTCCAGGCGAAGTTGCTCATCTCGATTGTCTCTGCGGTCCTCCGGTCTGTTGTTCTGCTCTGCCATTGCTACATCCCCAGCTTTTTACGCTGTAGAAGAGATGCCTGCGGCGGGAGATCGTATGCTGGGTGGTTTGCTGTAAGGTTGCGTCGGGGATGGTGGAGGGCTCGCATCATTCACCCAGACTAGCTGCTACCGCGCTGAGTCGGTAGACTGGGCCGAGATGACACCTGCAGGATACATGGCAAAAAGCGTTCAGCCTCGAATGGGATTTCACCTTGATGGCATGCGGGACGTGTACTCGGTCAGCGGCTGTGTCAACAAGGATTTCGCGGACTACATTCCCTACTGGAAGCACAACGGATATTGGCTGTTTGATTCGCCAGAAATAATCGAAGCATTGGCGCAGGATAATCGGATTGCGCTCAAGGGCACATCACTTTTCTACTACGAAGTTTACGAAAAAGAGTTTGACGGGAAGAATTGGGTGCCATACCAACCAGAGACTTCCTTTCCCACAAAGGTGGTTGTTCCCTTAAACAAGACTCTCGAGGGATTCGATGTAGTTACCTTCTTCGCCCGCACTTCGCCTGAGTGTTCACCCTTGTCATGCAACGGGATGGCAGGCGAAATCTCCACAAACGAACATTGCTTGCTCGTTTCTTTTGAAGACGCGTACGCGAAAATCAGTGCTGGAGCTTTCAAGGACGCCGAACCCGGCCCTTACCGCATCTTCGCTGTCTATTCTGTCCCGTGGCGCGATCACAGTTGACGAGGCGGAATTCCTTTCCCGCCATACTGACCCCGAAAAGTAATGCTCTGAATGCCGCCAACCCGCCGCCTCCATTCACATCCAAATGCCATGGAGAAAACGACCAAGCGAGCAGCGGACCGTGTCAACAAGCATCGCGAGGATGGCGAAGAGTCGATCAAGCGGGCCGGAAAAGTTGTCCCGATTGATGCGGGCAGGCGTAGAGCCAGTGTGCAGGTCAGCCGGGAAGGGAAGTCGCGGCCGGAAAAGAACAAACGTACGCGCAGAGGAGATCAGTCTGCCTGAAAACAATCTCAGAAAAATGAGAACTCACTCTGCGTAGCTTTGTGCGAGACCAGGGAACTTCCCCGAATGGCCGAGATCGTTGCGGAGTTACTGCAGCGGGACGCGATAAAGGTTCGAGTGAGAGGTTTGTTTGCTGAAAGTGTAGTGGGAGACGTCGGGTCCTGGGGAAATGGCTCCTTCAAGCACTTGTGTGGCGACCGCACGCAGCTCTTGTTCGGATTGAAATCCGGACTTGGGAAGTTTCGGCAAATCGGTACCGTGAACGATCGGAACCACGTAGGTTCGCGTATTGCCGGTGAATGAGTCCCAGTAGAAATACATGACCTTGCCATCACGAGACCAGCCGACGTCGCACCAACCCGAGCACAGAGGAATTGACGGACCGCCGGCGAGCGGCACTGCGTCAGCTTCCCACCATTTGTCCTCCCGGCTGAGCGGACGACGCACGGATGCGAACCGTTCGTCCTGAGAAATGGCGCTCAGGCCGAGAATAACCTCAGTGGAGATTTTTTCCTGGTGAGTGCCATCTTCGTTCATCCTGTACAGGTAGACGCGTCCGTCCTGAGAAGACATGTAGTAAATGCGTCCAGAATGCGAATACATCGGCAAGTACAGGCTACTTGTTGAGGAGATCTGGCGCGGAGCGAAGCGGCGTTCCGTAGAAGAGATCCAAAAATGGTGCTGTTTTCCGGCATCGACTGTCTCGAAAACGACTTGTTTGTCGTCCGGCGAAAGACTGAAAAACAGCATCGTGATCCCTGGCAAAACTTTCGAAGACTGGCCTGTGGCAAGGTCGAATGTCCAGAGTTCGCCTCCATGATCGAGTTGAGATGCATAGTCGCTCACCAGATAAAACACTCTGCGTCCGTCGCTGGAAAGACGCGGAGTATGAGAATAGCCCTGTGACGAAACTTGACGGTCTCCGTCCTTGTCGTGCACCCAGACACTCCGTTCCGAGGTGCCAACGGAAGTAACCAGGGATCGGCCGTCGGGAGCCATGGCGATGCCCTCTTCCTCGCCCAGGCTGGAGGTTATTTGCTGAGGCACTCCGTCGGGAAAGGCCTGTCGCCAGATGTGATGACCCTTCGATCCTGCATCGGAATCGAAGTACATCCATTTGCCGTCGGGCGACCACGCAGCGTATTCACAGCCTCCGGATTGCGGCCCGACAGATCGCGCTGCCCCGCCCGCGAACGGCACAAGCTTGCAGGGGCCCATCCCCGCATCTGGTTCCATTTCAACCACGAGCACCCACTTGTGGTCCGGGGAAAGATAGGAGAAGTGCGCCATGGCGTTCTCATCAGGAGGGACGTACACATCGCGCTGATCCGAACGGCTCTCCGTTGCGGTCACGACAGAAAGATGCACTCCACTCTTTATCTCGCTGAACATCACGTGGTTTGCATCGATCCAGGTCAGCCCGGTGGCATTCGACAGCAGCAGTTGTGGTTCACCTCCGAGCACCGGTATGACCCACGTCTGCCAGTTCAGTCCACTTACTCCGTAGGCAATGCGCGAGCCATCCGGAGAAAATATGGGAGTCACCTTATTCTTCAGATCATCGTGCGTCAGCTGAACCGGCTCACCGTCAGGAAGAAGCTTGACGTAGAGCTGCGCCGAACCGCCGATCCCCCGGAGAAATGCCAGCATTCGCCCGTCGGGCGACAGTGCGGGCTCGAAGATGTCGCCCGTGAGATTGGTGAGCTGCACCCACTGGGAAGAATCTGGAGCGGCAGCTGTGCTGGATTTTCGCAACATCACGAGTGCAGAGGCGGCCAGAAGAACGATAAGAAGCGCGAGTCCTGTCCAAAGGGCGAAGCGGAAACTTCGTTTGGGGCGAGACGTTTCGATCTTCGGCCTCGTGCCCGATTCGGTGTCACGTTTCAGCCGCTGCAGATCGGTGCGTATCTCCGACGCGTGCTGATAACGCAAGTCCCGGTCTTTCTCGAGCGCTTTGGAGATGATGCGTTCCAAATCCGCAGGAAGATCGCGATTGAAAAGCTGCGCGGGCGGCGGATCGGAATCGAGGATGGCCTTGAAAATCACTCCCGAACTTTCTCCTTGGAAGGGAAGTGCGCCAGTTGCCATCTCGTAGAGCACGGCCCCAAAGGAGAACAGATCGGTGCGGCCATCGAGCTCTTTGGCGCGGACTTGCTCCGGCGACATGTAGGCGATCGTGCCCACCGCCTGCCCCGGGCTGGTGAGGTGTTCCTCGAGGGTGACCGTCGCATCGGTTGCCCCGGAGGGTTGGATCGGCTGCGTAACTTTCGCCAAGCCGAAATCCAGAATCTTGGCGTGTCCCCGCTTGGTAACAAAAAGATTGGCAGGCTTGATGTCGCGATGGACGATGCCGGCGCTATGAGCGGCGTCGAGAGCATCGGCAATCTCGATCCCGAGAGACAGGATCAGTTCCGTCCCGAGAGGGCGGCCCGCGATACGATGCTTCAGCGTCATGCCATCGAGGTACTCCATCACGAGAAAGACCTGGTCGCCCGCCTTTCCGATTTCGTGGATGGTGCAGATATTCGGATGGTTCAGCGAGGAAGCGGCGCGGGCTTCCCGGCGAAAGCGTTCGAGGGCCTGCGGATCGCGAGCAACGTCCTCAGGCAGAAATTTCAGAGCCACGAAGCGGCCGAGTTCGGTGTCTTCGGCCTTATAGACCACGCCCATTCCTCCGCCACCGACTTTTTCGAGGATGCGGTAGTGCGAGATGGTCTGGCCGATCATTGGGCTGAGATGTTAGGACCTGCGGGAATGGCAAGTCAATGAAGGAGTGTGCTTTGGCGGCGTGAGCAATGAGCAATGAGCGATGAGCAGTGAGCATCAGCAAGCACGGGCCAGTTTTGCTCATTGCTCACCGCTCATTGCTCATAGCCCGTTCGCTGAATAGGCGAGGTACGGGCCAAGATCCACCGCAAAGACATGTCCCTCTGGCGGTTACTGCGCACCAACGAAATGCACTGTCGAAATGGCCTAAACGGAGTTACAATTTTATGACAGCAGAGGAATCGGCGGACGTAGTAGTCTGCTTTTGGGGATACGGCAACGGCTGGTTGACGGATTTGGGTCGGAATGGAAGCAACTTGCCGGGGGCCCCGCTCATCTGTGTAAGAAGCACGGTTCAGGCAGTTTAGGTACGCTCTTCTAGACGGGCAGCAAACATCCAGACGGGAATCATGGGATCCGAACAAATCAATCCGAATGGTCCCGGCGTTGAGCCGGAACTGCACCTGCTAATTACCGACAGAGAGTTAGAAGAGCCTCTCTATAAATCTTTGTTTCGAGGGCTGGATGAGTTCTTCTTCCCCAAGAAGCTGCCGCCTCTGAAACTGGAATCGAAGCCTGAGCCGGTCAAAGATATCTGGGGCTTTTACAACTACAAGAAGAATGGTGTGCTGGGATCGACCGGCATCCATCTTCTGATCATCGGTGTGATCGCGCTCGGCTATGTGATCGTGAAGAAGGCGGTCACTCCAGCCCAAGCCCAGAAGGTTACCGTCACCCTGGTCGATCCCTCGGATCTGCCCGCGCTGAAGCCGTCGAAGACGCAAGTCGGCGGTGGCGGTGGCGGCGGTGACCGCGACGTTCTGCAGGCTACGAAGGGCAAGCTGCCCAAGTTCTCGATGCAGCAGATCACGCCTCCGGTGGTGGTAGTCCGCAATGAGCATCCCAAGCTAGCGGTTGAGCCGACGGTGGTGATCCCGCCGCAGGTGCATCTGGCGATGGCGAACATGCCAAACCTCGGCGACCCGATGTCACACGCCTCGCTGCCTTCGAACGGTACAGGATCGGGCGGCGGCATCGGTTCCGGTAGCGGTGGCGGTGTGGGATCGGGCACTGGCCCCGGCTTCGGCCCGGGCGAAGGTGGAGGCGTCGGCGGAGGCATTTTCCACGTGGGCGGCGGAGTTTCAGCGCCCCGCGCGATTTACTCTCCTGAGCCGGAATTTTCCGAAGAAGCCCGCAAGGCGAAGTATCAGGGGACCTGCACGCTGGCCCTGGTCGTCGGAACCGACGGCCGTCCGAGCAACATTCGCGTGCAGAGCAGTCTGGGCATGGGCCTCGACGAAAAGGCGATTGAAGCCGTGAAGAACTGGAAATTCGAGCCTGCCATGAAAGACGGGCACCCCGTGCGCGTCGAGATCGCGGTAGAAGTCGACTTCCACCTCTACTGAGATTTGGTAATTCGGTAATTTTGTAATCGGGTAATTTGAAAAGCCGACAACGAAGGTTCTTAAGTTACAAAATTACCAAATTACCCAATTACCAAATTCCCTTCATTCTTTCAGATCCACGTGCTCGACCGCCTCGATGGCGTGTCCGAGGAAGCGTTCGCCCAGACGCTTGAACTTCTCTGTTGAATCCGTAGCGAAGAACTTGAGACGCGGGGCTGAACGCCGCTCTTCGGCATCGCGCGCCGGAGCGGGGACGAGTTCTGCCAGGCGCGCCGCCACGGCCTGCGCCGTCGACTCTGCTGAATCCACGATCGTCACATGTTGCGGCGTCACGCGCTTCAACAACGGTTTGAGCAGCGGATAATGCGTGCATCCCAGCACCAGCGTATCGGCCTCGTGGAAGCCATCGGAAAACGCTTCGGCCAGGTAAATCCGCGCCACCTGCTCGGTTACGGGATGCTCGACCCATCCTTCTTCGACGAGCGGCACCAGCAGCGGACAAGCCTTCTCGCGCGCCTCGAGCCTGCGCACTTCGAGCGCTTTCTTATAAGCATGGCTGCTGACAGTGGCATCGGTGCCGATGACGACCACTTTGCGATTGCGCGTGGAAGCCGCTGCGGTCTCGGCTCCGGGCTCAACCACGCCAATCACAGGGACGCGAGCCGCGGCGGTGATGCGATCTAACGCGAGCGCGGTGGCCGTATTGCAGGCGATGACCAGCATCTGCGCTCCGTGGGATTCCAGAAAGTGCGCGGCCTCGACCGCATATTTGGCGACGGTCTCGACCGATTTCGATCCGTAGGGCAGGCGGGCGGTGTCGCCGAAGTAGGCATACTCGGCCTCTGGAATGACTTCAAGTAAAGCTTTAAGTACGGTCAATCCGCCAAAGCCGGAATCAAAGACACCGATGGTGGGGCGGCGGAGGGATGGAGACGGAGTGGTCAAAATGAAATGGCCCTCGTTGGGATTGTCGTGTACGCGAAAATAGTGTACACTAAATCCGTATGAAAAACATTACGTTGAGTGCGGACGAACATCTTATCGAACGAGCGCGGCAAACGGCGATGTCGGAAAACAAGACGTTGAACACCGCTTTCCGCGAGTGGCTCGAACAATATACCCAAAATAACGGGGATGCCGAAGAATACGATCGGATCATGGCGAGACTACGAGGCCGCGTGGTGGCGGGTCGAAAATTCACTCGAGAAGAAATGAATGAACGGTAAGTTCTTCCTCGATACAAATGTTCTTCTGTACGAATTCGATACTCAGCATCCGGCGAAAAGCCGGCGCGCGGCTGAGTTGGTTCGCAGTGCCATCACGACAAAGCGCGGAGTCGTGAGTTACCAGGTTGTACAGGAATTCTTCAGCGTAGCCCTGACCCGCTTTGCTACCCCGCTTCCCCTCAACGAGGCTGAAACTTATTTTTCGGGTATCCTTAAACCCCTACTAGCGATCCAGTCTTCGCCAAGGCTTTTTCTGGAAGGCCTGCGAATCTATAACCAATATCGGCTCTCCTGGTATGACTCGCTGATTGTGGCGGCGGCACAACAAGCCGAGTGCGCGATTCTCTATACCGAGGACATGCAACACGGGCAACGCATCGGCGATTTGAAGGTCGAAAATCCGTTCCGCTGAGGTCCCCGGGCGCTACTCCCGCATTCGCACCGCACTCACGCTGATGCTCGAAGGTTCGGCATTTCTTCCGCAGCACGGGCCTGGAGGGATTGGTGCTCCATGGGGGCAGGTCTTTGGGTGGCCGAGGAACGTGCAGATTTTGTCCGTCGCTTCGGGCGACAGGATGTGTTCGAACTTGCAAGCCTGCTGCTCGATTTCGGTTTCGCTGTCCATGGCGAGACTGTCGGTGAAAAGGCGCTCTGCCAGACGATGCCTCCGAATGATGCTTCCCGCGCGCTCGCGTCCGCGTGGCGTTAGTTCGACGATCATGGTGCCATCGCCAACTGAGGCCGAGACTGGCTTCAGCGCATCGTGGCATGGATTCACGAACGGCTTATGATCGTGCGCTTCCGGCGGATGCGGCGCTGACACGACCAGCCCCATCTCGATCATCTTCTCGATCGCCATACTCACGGGAAGCGCGCCGTGTACTTCCATGCGTTCGACCTCGGCGATCTCTCCGTGCTCGGCCAAGACCCAGAGTTCTTCGAGGACTTCGTCGAGTTGCTCTTCGTCGGCCATCGAGAAGACTTCCTGCGATGCGATCTTTCCGTGGTGCAGTTCGATTCTGCGGTCGGCAAGCCTCGCAACCACTGGATCGTGCGTCACCATGACAATCGTGCGTCCCTGCTGATGGAATTCGCGCAGGAGGCGCAGCACGATTTCTTCATTCTGCGCATCAAGATTTCCGGTCGGCTCGTCGGCCAGAATGATTCGCGGATCGTTGATCAGCGCCCGCGCGATGCAGACTCGCTGCTGTTCGCCCCCGGAAAGCTGCGAAGGCAGGTGATGCGCGCGGTCTGAGAGGCCGACTCGCTCCAGGGCTTCGACCGCTTCCTTCTCGTCGGTCATGCTGTGAAAATACTGAGCCAGCATCACGTTTTCGACGGCAGTGAGAAAGGGAATCAGGTGAACTGCTGGAAGATGAAGCCGATTTTTTCGGCGCGCACGCGGTTCAGTTCCGCGGCGGAAATTCCGGCGACATTCTCTCCGTCGAGCCAGATCTCGCCCGATGACGGACGGTCGAGGCATCCGATCAGATTGACCAGCGTCGATTTACCCGAGCCCGAAGGCCCCATGATCGAGAGCCATTCGCCCGGTGCGACGTGCAGGGAAATATGGTCGAGCGCGTGAATCGCGCCGTTCTCTTTGGCCGCGCCGTTTCCCGCTTCCTTCGCGGGATAGAGTTTGATCACATTTTTGATCTGAATCATTTCACTCTCCCCGCAGAATCACGGCCGGCTCGACCCGCCGCAGCAAAGAAATCGGCAGGATCGCCGACAGCAGCGTTACGGCGATGCTGCCCGCCAGCACGACCGGCAACACGTTCCACCGCGGCACCACCGTAGCATGAAAATTCACGCGGCCGATCCAGGAGGCAATTCCGAGGCCGAGCAGGAATCCTACGACTGCGCCAATTGCTCCCATGGCCGCCGCTTCCGCCGCAAAGAAACTGCTCAGCAACCGGCCGGAAGCCCCTAGCGCTTTCATGATCGCAAAATCGCGGCGCCGGTCGAAGACCCATCCCATTAACGTTGAGAGCACACACAGCGCGGCCGTTAGGATGA
>DATEJO010000043.1:0-16923 GCA_035277905.1 Candidatus Sulfotelmatobacter sp. | reverse complement strand
ATGGGAAGACGCGAAGACCGGCACACTGGTACGCGAGGCGGTCGATGTCGAGTACATCGTCGTTGCCAACAATAAAGAGGCGCTGGCTCTTGAAAATAACCTGATCAAGCAGCGCAAACCGCGCTTCAACATCCTGCTGCGTGACGACAAGACCTATCCGTACGTGAAGCTGACGCTTGCAGAGAAGTGGCCGCGAGTCTATGTCACGCGGCGGTTGCGTAAGGATGGCAGCGCTTATTATGGGCCGTACTTCCCCGCCAATCTTGCGTACCGCATTGTCGATCTGATCCACCGCAATTTTATGATTCCCTCCTGCAAGGTGGATTTGACACGCTTTCATCCACGCCCGTGCTTGCAGTACTACATCAAGCGCTGCCTGGGGCCTTGCGTGAAGGAATTGACGACGCCCGACGCTTATCAGGAAGCTGTGCGCGATGTGAAGATGTTTCTAGAGGGACGTCCGACCGATTTAGCGAAATCGCTCAGAGCGCGGATGGAGCAGGCGGCGTCCGACCAGGAATACGAGCGCGCGGCGCGCTATCGCGATCTGATCTCTACGGTTGAGCAACTACAAGAACGGCAGAGGATCGCGGCAGCCGAAGGCGACGATGCCGACGTTTTCGGATATCACTATGAGAACGGGATGCTCGCGGTGAATCTATTTCACATGCGCGGCGGAAAAATGGTCGACCGCCGGGAATTCTTCTGGGAGGATCTGCCGGAGTTCGCATTGTCTGAAGCTGACTCATCAGCCTGTGATCCTGAGGCGTCGTATTCTGCTGCCGAGGAACCTGTGCATTCGGCCGAAAGTATGTCCCCAGCAGAGGAACGCATAGGTCCTTCGAACCGCAAAGAACGCGCTCCTCACAATGACAGGCCGGTGGGCGATCGGCAATCGGACTTTTCTCCGGGTGAGTTCTTCTCGGCGCTCCTCAAGCAGCTTTACATCGGTCAACCATACGTTCCACGCAATCTGTACGTGCCGGTCGGTTTCGAGGATTGTGAGGAACTAGAAGATCTCCTTTCCGAACAGAACGCGGGCGAGGGCGCTCGCACCCGCGTGCACATCGTTGCTCCTCAGCGCGGCGAGAAGCGATCTCTGATCGATCTTGCCGGAAATAACGCCAAGCAATCGTATGATCAGCGCTTCCGCGTGCTGAAACCGAACGCCCGAAGAATCCAGGAAGAACTGCAGGAAGTCATCGGATTGGCGGAGCTTCCCAAGCGCATCGAGTGCTTCGATATCTCGCACATTCAGGGAGCCGAGACGGTCGCATCGATGGTCGTCTGGGAAGACGGGAAGATGAAGAAGTCCGATTATCGGAAATTCATTATTCGAACGGTGCAGGGCGTGGACGATTTCGCGTCGATGCGCGAAGTCGTGAGTCGACGATATAAGCGTCTCCAGGATGAGCAGAAGCCAATGCCATCGCTGGTGTTGATCGATGGCGGACTCGGCCAGTTGCACGCCGCGGCCGAAGCGCTCGAGTCGCTGGAGATTATCAACCAGCCGCTCGCCGCGATCGCAAAGCGTGAAGAGATCCTCTATGTCTACGGACAGGAAAAAGATCCCATCGCGCTCGATCATCACTCGCCGGTGCTTCATCTGATTCAGATGATTCGCGACGAAGCCCACCGGTTTGCCGTGACATTTCATCGCAAGCGGCGGCAGATGCGCGACCGCTCCACCGAGCTGCTTGAAATTCCCGGAGTCGGCGCGAGTACAACGCGCCGTCTGCTCGAACATTTCGGCAGTGTACAAGCTGTGAGGCAGGCGGACGCGGCGGCGTTATCGGCTGTCGTGACGCGTGGGCAGGCTGAAGCGATTCGGAATCATTTTCAGAAATAGGGACGACGCACGAATCCATGAATGGAACCAAGCCAGAGAAGCATGTCATCAGCGCGTCTGCGATCATTCCCGCGCGCCGGGAGCGCGTCTATTCGCTGATCGCCAACTATAAGGATGGCCACCAACGCATACTGCCGAAGCAGTTCACCGGACTGACGGTCGAGCAAGGCGGGATAGGCGCGGGCACGGTGATTCGTTTTCAGATGAATCTGCTCGGCAAGAAGCAAACTTTTCGCGCTGCCGTGACCGAGCCCGAGCCCGGACGCGTTCTGGTCGAAACAAATTTGGATTCAAATGGAGCGGTGACGACCTTCATCGTGAATCCGGGCAGTGCACCCGCCGATTCACACGTGACCATCTCGACGGAATTGCCGGTCAGCGCGGGTTTCCGCGGATTTCTCGAGAGGAAATTCTCCAGCCTTCTCCTGAGGCCGATCTACGTGAAGGAACTGCAAAACCTGGCGCGGGTCGCGACGGGGCCGTTTGCGGGATAGCGTCCTAACATCTCGGTGACACTTACGACTTCGGCTCGGGGCTCGCGTTCCCCATATCAAGCACGACTTTCCAGCTTCCGTCTTTCTGCAGTTTCCAAATGCTCGTGTACTTGCCGTGTTCGACGCGCGATTTGCCATCTTTATCTTTCGATTGAAATTCGAAAGTGCCGTATGTGTAGCCGAGATCTGACGAACTGGAGATGTCGCCACCCACCGGAGTCCAAGTCAGGCGGTTGTTAGGATCATCGAGAAAGCTCATACCCTTCGCGATGTTCACCTTGCCTTCGATAGCGTGCGCCCCATTGGGGACTTCGACCGCGTTCTCCGCGTAGTAGGACATGTATCCCTTCGAACCCTTTTCGGCTGCGGCCTGCATGAATTCGGCTTCGAGATGCTTCAGCGTTTCGACCGTAGCTTTCTGCGATGCGGCCACTTTCGGACGCGAGATCGGAAGAAAAATCGTGACGACCAGAAATGCCACTACAAGAATCGGAAGGAACGATTTCATACGACCTCCCAGGCGGAAATTGTACTCTTCCGGACCGCTGAACCAATACCGCCGAGTACGCGGAGGACGCAGAGGTGTTTTTATTTCTCCTCGGCGTCCTCTGCGTCCTCCGCGGTTTTGGTTTCCCCTTTCCTCGGGCTACACTAACCGACGCATGAAGAACACATTCTTTCATCTGCTCGCCATCACGCTGCTCTTGGCACTTCCAGCATTCGCGCAGGCTCCCGACATGGCCACTCCGCAGGAGAAGCATCTGCGCAATGTCCACCAGTTGACCTTCGGCGGACAAAACGCCGAAGCGTATTTTTCTGCCGATGGCAAGAAACTGATCTACCAGTCCTCGCACGGCGACGTGAAGTGCGACCAGATTTTCGAGATGAACATCGATGGCAGCGATCAGCACATGGTCTCGAGCGGCAAGGGGCGCACCACCTGCAGCTACTTCTTTCCCGACGGCAAGAAGATTCTTTACGCGTCCACGCATCTGGCGAATCCCGAGTGCCCGCCGAAGCCCGATTACTCCAAGGGATACGTTTGGGGCGTCTATGCGGGATACGACATTTTCACGGCGAATCCCGACGGGGCCGATCTCAAGCAACTCACCGACACGCCGGGCTATGACGCCGAGGCAACCATCTCGCTCGATGGAAAGAAGATTACGTTCACTTCCGTGCGTAATGGCGACCTCGACATCTATACGATGGATATCGATGGCTCGCACGTGAAGCAACTCACGCACGAACTCGGATACGATGGCGGCCCAACCTTCTCTCCCGACGGCAAGTGGATCGTCTATCGCGCCTATCATCCGAAAACAGAAAAAGAGATCGCTGATTACAAGGAACTGCTGGCCCAGAACCTGATTCGTCCGACATCGCTCGAAATCTGGATCATGAAATCCGATGGCAGCGGCAAGCGTCAGATCACGAATCTGGGCGCGGCGAGCTTCGGCCCGGCGTTCACCGCAGATGGCAAGAAGATCATCTTCTCTTCGAATTACGATCCGAAGACGCACGCTACCGGCGGCGAGGGAAACTTCGAACTTTGGATGATGAATCCGGACGGCAGCGGCCTTGAGCGCATCACCTATAGCGACGGATTCGACGGTTTCCCAATGTTCTCCGTGGACGGCAAGAAACTCGTCTGGGCATCAAACCGAAACGGCAAAGCACCACACGAAACAAATATTTTTATTGGGGACTGGGTGCCGTAGAAATTATTGATTGTTGAATTTTGATTGTTGATTGTCTCTGAGTGACTTTCGGCTAATCCTGCAGCCACACCTTTTCTATTCGATTGTTGATCCACGCGTACGCGATCGCCCAACTATCGTAGCCAACGAACAGGATCACGGGGTGAACTGCATGAATGATCTTGCCGGTTTCTGCATCCTCATAGTTTCCAGCCGCCTGACTCCAGACGACAGCAGATTCTTGATTTGCGCTGTTAAGGTATTTAACCTCCGTCCCGTTTACAGACTCGTGGGCGAGCACCAATTCAGCATGCGGCTTCGGATTAGAGACAAGCAGGATCACTGCCCAGGTCGGCTTTCCGTCCCCATAAAAATCAACCGAGGTCAGTCCCGGGCATCGTGCACCGTGGTCATTAGCGAACATCTCGCGGTCGTCCGGAGAAAGATCGCTCGACTGTAGGATTCTCGCGTCTCCGTACTTTGTCGCTATTGCCTTCTGCAAAGAGTCGGGAACACCGCAGGGTGACTGAGCCATCGCAAATTTCGCAATGGTAAGGATGAAAATATAAAGAAGAGCCACACGATTAATCACGGGTCTATTTGGCATAATCTGTTCTCGCTTTGGCCCCAAGCCACACAACGCACCCGATCATCCCCAACCAGCCAAGGATCCGCACCACCGCCGCGATTTTCGTGTCGTAGTTCAAAATCCCGAGGCCTGAGAAGATTTTGAAGAAGTCGTGCTCCACGAAATCCGGATCGCCGGTCGTCACCAGCGGCAGCACCTGCGCGCGTGCATCGGCCATGTAAGTCGCGGTGTAGAGCCAGTTTTCGAAAAAGAAGAACAGGCAGAAGATGAATCCCGGCGCCTGACGTTGAGTGAAGAAATACGCCGCCAGCAGAAACGGCACCAGCCACTGCAGCAGCGTCCCTCCCCATAGGCCAAGCGTCGGACCGAACCATCCGAATAAGTTATGCCCACCTTCGTGGACCACCAGGTTGGCGCTATCGATGAACAAAAATCCGCCATGCGCCGAGAATGCGTACGCGAGAAACGCCAGATAAAAGACGCTCCACGCCAGAATTGCCGGCCGCGACACTGGTTTCCACGGCTCTTCGACGACCGATTGCAAGTATTCACGCATGGACGCTTCTATGCTAAAGACGACGCCCCGGCCGGGGCAGATTACGAACGTGCGCATCAACAAACGGCCGCTTCTCTGATCGCACCTCGATATTGTTTCTTGTTAAAGTGGTGGACGCACCGAACCCGGGGACATCGCCATGAAACTGCGGCAGTGGATCATCTCAATTCTGTTGCTCTTGTTGGTGGCCGTTGCCGTTGGTGGCTTGCGGTGGACACGCCCGCTGCCGCAACTTACTGCCGAAGACCCTTCGCCCACCCCCGGCAAGAAAACTACAGGGACGAAGCAGTCGCACCGTCCTCTTGTCGATCAGCGCCCGCTTAATACTGCGCGCCGATTGGCCGCGATGGCCGGCACTCCTGAGGAACAGGCCCTCGCCCACGAAGCCGAGAAGACGGGCGATCACGAAGTCGACCTCGCGTTTTTCGATGCAATCCGCATGGCGCAACTGAATCCTCCACCGCTTTCTCCCGAGGCCAAGCAGATCGCCGCGCGCAAGACGAAGGCGCAGCAGACGCTGAAAGACGACCAGGACACAATCACGCTCCTGACGAAAAAACTGGGTTCGGCCTCCGAGGCGCAAAAAGACAATCTGCAGGACCAGATCGACGTCGCCAAGGCGCAGGCCGATCTTGATCAAGACGAACTGGACGATGCTTCCGAGGACCTCGAACAGGCTGGAGGCGATCCGCAGTCCAAAATAAAACGCCTGCAGGCTGAGCACGAAGAAGGAGATCACAATGCAGCGCCTGTGGGATCGGCGGTTAATCCCCATGAACAGGACTATCAGACGCACACGCTTCTGAGCGTCTTTCGCGCCTGGCAGGCTTTGCGTGACAAGCAAGCGCTGTTGCAACAAGCGCACGATGAGGCGGCGACGAAAGAGGCCTATTTAATCAAGAGGCACGAGCAACTCGCCGCACAGGTTCAAAAAGACAAGGAGACCCGTGAAGCCGCACGGCAGCAGGCAATCGGATTTTCCAAAGCAGCCACAGCCGCCAGTCGCGAGCAGTCGCAAGCCGCTGCGAAAGCCTCCCTCGAGGCATTGAAGCAGTTCACGCTCGATCAGAAAAATCTGGCAGATCGCGGCCGCCGCATACAGGATGAGCAAGACCTCACCGACATCTACGGGAACTGGATCGGCTTGATTGAAATCCGCGAACGCGCCGCGCTTCACAACATGATCGAGTCCGGGCTCTGGATACTCCTCGTGATCTTCGGTGTGTACCTCGCGGCCCGGATGATCGACCATCTCTTCACCGGCATTTCAGCGGAGAACAAGCGCATCGACACCATGCGCAGCGTCGTGAAATTCGCGGTGCAAGCGGTAGGTGCGTTGGTCATCCTGTTCATCATTCTCGGCATGCCGACGCAGACGACCACCGTGCTCGGCCTGGCTGGCGCCGGACTCACCGTCGCGATGAAAGATTTCATCGTCGCCTTCTTCGGCTGGTTCGTGCTGATGGGACGCAACGGAATCCGCGTGGGCGATTGGGTTGAAATCAACGGCGTCGGCGGAGAAGTCGTCGAAATCGGCCTGCTCAAAACGGTGCTGCTCGAAACCGGCAACTGGACCGATTCCAGCCATCCCACGGGCCGCCGCGTTTCGTTCGTCAACAGCTTCGCCATTGAAGGCCACTTCTTCAACTTCACGACTTCCGGCCAGTGGATGTGGGACGAACTCGAGCTGCTGATTCCTCCGCGCCAGGATCCTTACGTCGTCGTCGACGGTATCCAGAAGCTTGTCGAGAAAGAGACGCAGATGAACGCGGGCAAGGCCGAAGCGGAATGGCAGCAGACCACGACGCGCTATCGCGCGAAGACGCTCTCGGCGATGCCGGGGATCAATGTGGTTCCGACCGCGGCCGGCATCGAAGTGCATGTCCGCTACATTACACGCGCCTACGAGCGCCATGAAACCCGCAAGCGGCTCTACGAGGCGATCGTGGCACTGATGCACGGAAAGCGCGAAGAAGTGAAAGTGTAAGCAGCAATGAGCTATGAGCGGTGAGCGGTGAGCAGTGAGCGATGAGCTATGAGCCAAGTTCGGATGATTAGATCGCTAGCCTTAATCACTGGCCCGTGATTGCTCGATTGCTCACTACTCATTGCTCATCGCTCATTGCTCATTGCTAATAACTATCTTGGCTCCGACTGAACAACCCGGCACCCTCATCGTCACCGGCGCTAGCCGGGGCATTGGCGCTTCGGTCGCTAAGCTTGGGGCGCAACACGGGTACGCGGTCGCCGTAAACTTCAATGCTGGCGAGTCGGAGGCGAAGAAGGTTGTGGATCAGATCGCTGCCGCTGGAGGCCGGGCCCTCGCCATTAAAGCTGACGTCTCCCGGGAAGACCAGATCCTGAAGCTGTTCGAAACTGCCCAACGCGAATTGGGTCCCATCACGGCTCTTGTGAATAACGCAGGTGTAACCGGAGGATTCGCGCGGGTTGAAGATGTGTCCCTAGAGCAGATTGAAAATGTATTCGCTGTGAATGTGACCGGTTCGATTTTATGCGCGCGTGAGGCGGTTCGCCGCATGTCGACGAAACACTGCGGAACGGGCGGAGCCATCGTGAACATTTCTTCCCGCGCTGCACACACCGGCTCACCTGGCGAATGGGTGCATTATGCGGCAACGAAGGGTGCCATCGACAGCTTCACGGTCGGTTTGGCGCGGGAGGTCGCGACCGAAGGAATTCGCGTGAACGCGGTTGCTCCCGGTTTAACCGACACCGAATTGCACGCGGCTAACGGCGAACCCGGACGTCTACAACGGCTGATGCCCTCGATTCCTATGAAACGAGCCGGCCTACCCGACGAAATTGCCGAAGGCGTCCTCTGGCTGCTGTCTCCAGCAGCGTCGTATGTAACAGGAGCCATTCTGGAAATCGGCGGCGGAAGGTAGACAACAGTTCACAGTTCACAGTTCACAGTTCTCAGCCCTAGCCTCTAACCCCTGATCCCTCGCACTCTTTGCGCAGATAACTCTTTACCTTCTCCGGCAAGCGCGAAGCGTGCAAAATATCGCGCAATTGCGCAGCAGGAATGCGTCGCGCAAATTCCAGCGCCTTGGCGAGCGGCGTGTGCGCGCTTCGCAAAAGAGCAATGCGGATCTCTCCACGAACTGACCACTTTGTGTGATGACACACGGCTTCGACGAAGGCTGGTGTAGCGGTCGCCTTTTGCAGAGCTTTCACAACGGAGACTTCTGTCAGCCGCGGGTTCTCCAGAGCGGTCTGCCAGACGCGCGGCTGTTTATCCACGAGGAGGGCCCCAGCGACCACTTCGGAGCACCTTCGCGCCAGCGCAATGCGTTCGCCGAGCGTAATCGAAGCCAGACGCGATACGAGCAGTTCGTCCGCCATCCGTCTTAGGTCGGCGGGAGCGCCAGGAGTCAAGGCGAACTGCATCAGTTCAAATGTGTAGAGCTCGCGAATCAGACGCAGGGCGACGCGCCGTGGTGTGCGCGGATGCGATGCTACTGCCATGCGGATCTTGCGCGACTTCATCACCCCAGAGTCTTCGCTGATCTGCTGGATCGCTTCTGGAGTCAAATCGCGCTTCTCGAGCTGTGCCAGCGCCAGGTCTTCATTAAGAACGACACTTTTGGAAGCACTGGCAGGAACCGACTCCGCACTCGGCAGCGTCGCGCCATCATCGGATTGAAAAGATTCCTGCATCATCAGTTCCGAGTGTTCGAAGCGGACCATTCCTATGACTCAGGCGCGCTTCGCCGCTCTCCGCGCCATGCGCAGCGCCCCATCTACCGGGGCCACCACCGAAGCATGGATTTCCACGCGCGCATCGAGTTGGCGTAGCTCATTGTAGAAAACCTCACGGACGGTGGGAGCATGACGAAAGACGCCTCCTATCATGGCCACCGGGACGGGACCGGGTTCGCCTTTTCCAAACAAGCGATCAATTACCACATGCGCCGTGCGCGCCAGTTCCCTTCCCGCGGCGGTGAGTACATTGGAAGCAAGGGGGTCGGAACTGGCAAATACGGCGGGAGACAAAGCGGAGAAGTCCGGAGGTGGCACCGAGTTCGCCGCACGCGCCAAATCGGCCAGAGATTTCACGCCCCATGCTTTGAAAATTGCAGATGCAAAAGGAGACGGCGGATCGGTCCGCTCGTGCTCATCACTTTCGCGCAGGATCGCGTTCACGGCCGCGCGTCCGATCCAGTGCGCCGAACCCTCGTCGCCTATGGCAAATCCCCATCCACCCGCCCGAACGGTCTTTCCCTTGCGGTCGCGACCGTAGGCGAAGGAACCCGTTCCGGCATTGACGACCACGCCCGGCTCATCCCCGAAGGCTGCTTCCAAGGCGGTCTGCATATCGCCGACGACATCGATGGGAGAAGAAATGATTTCCGTCAGAAAACGCCGGACCCGCTCGGCCAGCTCAGGATGGCCCGCACCTGATCCTCCGACACAGGTATGCGAAATGTTTCCCGGAGCGATTCCGGCTGCCGCACAGGCCTGCCGCACGCCCTGCAGTAGGGACTCCCGGGCCTTCGCGTCGCCTACACGAACAATGTTGCTCGCGCCTGCAGTAGCCGTCGCTAACAGGTTCGAGTCGTCGCCCACTGCGCACGTGGTCTTCGTTCCGCCGCCGTCAATTCCAAGAAAGTAGGACACGGGTTAGTTCTAACACAGAGCAGTTGTCAGTTCTCCGTTCCCGATTCTCAGTTTCAAAACGCGAACACCAGGACTACACAGTCTCACTCGCGGAACGGCCCGATTCCCCGGATAATAGAAATTCGCTGCTGATGGACGAGGCGAGTAAAGAAATGAGCGAAAAGCTTCAAATCACGGAACTGAAAAACTACGGCGACGCCCGCGGACTCAGTTTCACCGCGCCACCCGAGGCGCTTGCGTTTGTGGGCCGCATGTCCGACGTGCACACCGCCTCGATCAAGCCCGGAGCCGTGCGTGGCAATCATTACCATTTGCGGCGGCGGGAGGCGATCATCGTCCTTCCCGGCGCGAAATGGTCACTTCATTGGGATGAAGCCGAAGGTGCGCCTGCACAGCACCGCGAGTTCGATGGGAGCAAAGCGGTCATCGTGCTAGTGTCGCCGGGACAGTCTCACGCCGTCCGCAACAACGGTGACTGCGATCTATGGCTGGTGGCGATTTCTTCGGAGACATACGATCCCGCAGAGAGTGTCGCGAGGAAAGTAGTGTAGCGCCTGTAGCGCAGGCATCTTGCCCGCGCTTTTGCAAGACCAAGTCACAAGCATGGGCCTGAATAAACTCGATTTTGCGATCATCGCGCTCTACCTCGCAGGCATCACTCTGTTCGGCCTGCGCTTCCGGAAAAAGCAGCGCACGCTTCGCGACTACTTTCTCGCCGGACGCGATATCCCATGGTGGGCCATCGCGCTCTCGATCGTCGCCGCTGAAACCAGCACTCTCACCATCATCAGCATCCCCGGTCTTGCGTACGACAGCAATCTCGCCTTTCTGCAAGTCGTCATGGGATACGTTGTCGGGCGCGTAGTCATCAGCTTCGTGCTCCTGCCGCACTACTTCCGCGGCGATCTCTACACCGCCTACGAACTAATCGAAAAGCGGTTTGGACACAGGCTCCGATCCTTGACCGCCGGACTCTTTCTTCTCACCCGCGCTGCCGCCGAAGGAGTCCGCGTCTATGCGGTTTCGATTGTCGTAACGATCGCTTTGGGCACAGGCGAAATGGCCTCGATCGCCATCATCACCGCATTGACCCTCATCTATACGTTCGAGGGGGGGCTTGCCGCCGTCATCTGGACCGACGTAGTGCAGACGGTGATCTACGTCGGAGGCACGCTGGTCGGTCTCGTCACCATCCTCCATCTAGTCCCTGGCGGTTGGACCGCCATTCACGCCGCAGCCGCGAGCGCCGGCAAATTCCAGATCTTCGACTTCCGCGCAGATTTCTGGATTCCGTACAGCTTCTGGGCCGGGCTGATCGGCGGAACATTCCTCACCACCGCGAGTCACGGCACCGATCAGTTAATCGTCCAGCGCCTATTGGCGGCTCGCGGAGAGAAGCAATCGGTCACGGCCCTGCTTTCGAGCGGCGTGGCAATTCTCTTCCAGTTCGCTTTGTTCCTGATCGTCGGCGTCCTGCTCTGGGCTTATTACCGCATTCCTTCAGCCGCCTTCGGCCGCGCCGATCGCATTTATCCGACGTTCATCGTCACGCGGATGCCACACGGAATTTCTGGCCTGCTGATCGCCGCCATTCTCGCAGCCGCAATGTCGAACCTCAGCGCGGCTCTGAATTCGCTTTCCTCCAGCGCGATCATGGACTTTTACGCCCGGCTGCGCCCCGAATCGGACGAACGCACGAAAATGCGGCTATCGCGGATAGCTACATTTTTCTGGGCGCTCATCCTCTTTGGGCTCGCAATCATCGCTCTGCACAAAGCCGGCCGCGTGGTTGAAGTCGGACTCCAGATCGCTTCCATCGCCTACGGAGCCTTGCTCGGAGCCTTCCTGCTCGGCACGCTGACGCGCCGCGCCAATGGAACCGGCACGATGATCGGCATGATTTGCGGCTTCGTCATTGAACTCTACTTGTGGCTGGGCACGAACGTTCCCTGGACGTGGTGGGTCATGATCGGAACCTGCGCAACGTTCACGATCGGCTGGCTCGCGAGCACATCGAGCCGGGAAGTGCGATCTTGAAATCGCAATGTTCGGCTGCCGAGAACGATCGGGTGAAATACCACTCACCCGACTTTCATCGAACCACTGGCTACGCATCACTGTAAGGGTCAAGCTCATCACCATCGTCACTGCCGCGTCACGCCGATTGTGAATACAATGTCAGCGTTCCCCGCAGACCTGAGTTCGAGCTGCCGGAGGTATGTGTGAAGTTTCGGATTGTTTGCTCGTTTACGCTCTTTTTATTTTGCGTCATTCCCGCACTCGCCCAGTCTGATACCACTCCGGCTACAGCCCAGAGCGCCTCACCGGCGCAAAGCCCGTCAGCCACTCCGAACCAATCATCGGTGACCTCCGAGGTGCGGGAACAGCAACCTGCGCCGAGCGTCACGATTCGCCAAACGGTTCGTCGGGTCATCGTCGATGTCACTGTTCTCGATCACAACGGCAAACCAGTCCGCGGCCTTAAGGCAAGCGATTTTTCGGTCACCGAAGACAAGCAGCCGCAGCGCGTTCTTTCTTTCGACGCCTACGATTTCAATAAGCCGTCCATCTCGCGGGGAGCAAACGCTCCTCCCCTGCCGCCCAACATGTTCCTCAACATTCCCGCCGTTCCCGAGCGCGGACCGCTCTATGTCATGCTCCTCGACCTTCTGAATACGGAGACGGAGGATCAGATGACAGAACGTCAGCAGCTCCTGAAGTTCATCGACAGCAAACCTGACGGCACCCGCTTCGCAGTCTTCTCGGCCACCGACAAATTGCACCTTGTCCAGGGATTTACCAGCGACAAAGATGTGCTTCATGCCGCATTAGACGGCAGACATCCTCATCCGAATTTGCCGAGGATTTTTCTCTACGGCGCGAATTATGGAAGAGGAAATCCTTATGCCGCTCTCGATATGCTCACGCGCATCGGCCAATATCTCGATGGAATTCCCGGACGAAAAAATCTGATCTGGATGGCGGGGCAGTTCGAAATCGACTTGTTCCCTCGTGAAGGCGATCCCACCGATGTCCAGGCAGCAATCCGGACAGAAATTAACGAACTCGCGCAGGCGCAGGTCGCAGTGTACCCCGTCAACGTCCGTGGAGTCGTCGTGAATCCGGAGGGGGCACTCACTGGCGGGCGGCCCCATGGCGGGGCCGCGAACGACAGCGATCCTAACCCTGGAGGAGGTCCCTCCAGCACCGCAAATGATCCGACCTTAAACCCTGTTTTACAGGGAATGCAGACCGCCGGGAAAGGCACTTCCCTGAATCGGAACTACGCCACTCAGGACGCCATCGCGTCCATGACGGGAGGCCGCGCTTTCTACAGCGACAACGGCATCGCGGAGGTCCTGTCCGAGGCTACCGAACAAGGCGGGACTTACTACACTCTCACGTATGCCCCGCCCACCGAGTCCAATGACGGCAAATGTCACAACATTGGCGTGAAGCTCGCCGACACCGGTTACACCATCTCGTATCGGCGCAATTACTGCGACAGTGCCGTGGTCGAAGCTCCGCAAGACGAAACGGCAGATCAATCTGTTTCCCACACTCCTCTGGTGTTCCCGTTGCAAGCCGGCGATCTGCTTCAAGGCAACATTCGTCCCGGCGCCCCGATGCTGCACGATCTGATTTTCTCCGCACATTTTCGGGTTGAGGGCCCGGCCGTCCTCGCCAGTCCGCAGCAGATGGAGCAACTGCTTCAACAAGCGGATTATTACCGGACTCGCAAACGGAACAAAGCTGATAAACCGGCACGGCCGGTTAAAATCCAAAACTACGTGGTGGAGTACCGCGTGCTCGACCCTCAGATGAAAATCGAGATCGCCCGTGGCAGACAACCCGTGCTCGAATTCGCCGTAGCCGCATTCGATGTCGACGGAAAGGTCTTGAACGGCGTGATAAACGATGCGGCACCCGACAATTCCGGCCAGCCTAGTGACAACAAATCCGGAGTCTACCGTGCCCATCAATCGCTCGTAGTTCCGCTGAATGCAGTCTCCATTCGCGTTGGAGTCCGCGATCGCCTCACCGACCGCATGGGCACGCTGGAAGTGGCGCTCCCACTCAAGCGCGAACCCGTGGCACAGATGACGAATCCGCACTGACGCGGTGCCCTTTTGCGAACCGCGTAACCGCAATCTCCACAGAGGCAAAGATTCACGGAACGGCTTAGAGCGGCCGTTCCGATGATTTCCAGCTCCGATCTACTGCCCACAATTCCTTTGTGGTCTCCCGTTGAGTGCGCCCGCGATTCCCTGTTTTAGCCGCTCCTTCCGGCTTTCCTCCCCGATTCGTCCGCCCACGCACGGCGATCTCCGCAAACGCCGGTCCCAAGCCCATTTTGGGCCTTTTCCCTGCGTGGAACGTGTCCACGTTACTGAAGGTCAAGAGCCGTGGACACGTTTACCCCCTGTCCTATCTCCCGTATTTTTAAAGCTCCAAGCCCCGGTCCTCTCCCCGGCTGGGCCCCAATTTGGAAGGAAAGTGCATGCCGACAGCTTCTGGTGGATTTCAACTCGGTTTATTGCCCGAACGCAAAATCAACAAGCGGGCGGTCGCGACTGCCTACGGCATCGTCCTTCTGCTCCTGCTGATCGTCATTAACCTCGGGCTGATTCTGCCGGATAGGCTCCAGCTGTCGCAGTATCACGTCACCGAGATTATCCCGATGCCGGCCATGCGTCCTGAGCCTGCGCCGATCAAGCCCAAGCCGCAGATCAAGGCCAAGCTGCTCCCCGCGGTGAAGCTCCCCGTGTTCGAGCAGCCCAAGCTGGTTGTGCCGCATGAGATGCGTCGCGAAGCGCCGCAGCCCGTCGAGGCTCCGAAGGTCGTCGTCAATCAATTTCAAGCGCCGGTGTTGAAGGTCGCCGGTGGCGCGCGTCCTCAGCTTGTCCACACCGGAGATTTCGGCGGCAGTTCGGCTCCGCCCACGGTGAATGCTCCCGTAGAAAAAGTTCAGACCGGAGGCTTCGGCGATCCCAACGGATTGCCCGGCACCGGAAAGCAGGGCGCCAAGCTTTACACCGCCTCGCTGGGATCGTTTGATATGCCCGCTGGACCGGGACAAGGAAATGGCTCCGGCGGCGCGAAGGGCATCAAGGGCACGGTCGCCAGCGCGGGCTTCGGCAGCGGCATCGCCACAGGCGGCAAAGGCGACGGCCGCAGCAACGGACAAGGCGTATCGACCGGCGGATTCGGGCAGGAGCAAGTCGTGCACCAGGGACCAAAGCTGGCCCAGGCTGAGACGGGTCCCGCAACAACCCCTGTCGAAATCACGTACAAGCCGAATCCGATTTATACACAGGAAGCGCGCGATCTGAAGCTGGAAGGCGAAGTTTTGCTCGAAGTGAGTTTTTCGGCTAACGGAACGCTGCACGTCAATCGCGTCGTCCGCGGCCTCGGTCACGGCCTCGATGAAGCCGCGATTGCCGCCGCCAACAAGATCCGCTTCAAGCCGGCCTTGCGTTACAGCCAGCCCGTGGATTCGACGGCGGTGGTTCATGTCATGTTCCAGTTGGCGTACTGAAGTAATCGTGGGAACACTTTTGGCGAAGTAACTCTGCTGGTTTAGCGGTACAAAGAACTTGGGTTTGGATTGGGAGAATAGAGTCATGCGTACATCGAATTGGATCCTTACGGCGGCGTTGCTGGTTTCCGTGAGCGCGACCGCCCAACAAGCGGCGGATTCACAGCCGTCCGCACAACCGGCTGCGCCAGATGCTACGCAGACCTCACAGCCCGCGCCGCAAGCCACGCCTGCAGCACAGCCTGCGCCAGCGGCGCAGCCTGCTCCGGCCGCTCCGGCTCCCGATGCACAGCCCGCGCCGCAGGCCGCTCCGACCACGATGGCGCAAGTCGTGGACCTGTTCATTCAGCGCGAGCACGCTCTCATCAAAGTTCTGTCGACGCGCACGCCGGTCGTTGAGACCTATCTGCAGAACCTGACGTCCGATCCGCAGCTCGGCCCCGTGCCCAGCGGCGACCATTATTTCCTTGGCCGCATGGACATGGGCGAGACCGTCGACCGCAAAGACTATCTGAAGGAACAGGACAAGGGCATGGAAACCCGCCTGATGGGTGGCTTCCAGAAGCTCTTCAAAGTCCAGTACCAGCCGATGGGCTTCTCCTGGATGGTCTATGCCGACCGCACCGACTTCGATCGCGAACACTATGACTTCCGCTACGTGCGCCGCGAATTCCTCGGCGATGTGCGCTGCCTGGTGTTCGACGTTACTCCCAAGAAAAACTCCGGCCGTGGCCGCTTCCTTGGGCGCATCTGGGTGGAAGATCAGGGATTCAACATCGTGCGCCTCAACGGAACCTATGCTCCGGCGCCGCGCAATTCCTACTTCTTCCACATGGATAGCTGGCGCTTGAACCTGATCCCCGGCTACTGGGTGCCTTCGTTCATCTACAGCGAAGAAGGCGACTTCAGCGCGGGCGTCAAGAACAAGATGGCCTTCAAGGCGCAGACCCGCATCTGGGGCTACGATCTGAAGAAGGGCACGAAGGATGACGAACTGACCAACATCCGCGTCGACTCCGTCCAGGACAGCAGCGCGACCGCGCAGGATGCGTCGCCACTGCAGGCTGAGCGTGTGTGGCAGCAGCAGGCGGAAGACAACGTCGTCGAGCGTTTGACCAGCGCCGGCTTGCTCGCTCCCGAGGGCGAACTCGACCACATCCTTCAGACCGTCGTCAACAATCTGCAGGTCACCAACAATATCGACCTGCCGCGGCCGGTTCGCACCCGCGTGCTGCTGACTTCCCCGCTGGAAACCTTCAGCGTAGGAAACACTATCGTGATCAGCCGCGGATTGATCGACGTTCTTCCCGACGAGGCCAGCCTTGCCGCTGTCCTCTCGCATGAACTCGCGCACATCGTGCTCGGCCACAATCTGGGTTCGAAATACGCCTTCAACGACCGCATGCTCTTCTCCGACGATGGCACCTATCAGAACCTCGGCTTCAAGCACATTCCGGAAGAAGAAGCCGCGGCCGACAAGAAGGCCATCGAGATCCTCAAGAACTCGCCATATGCGCAGAAGCTCGACAACGTTGGCCTGTTCCTCAAGGCTCTG
>DATEJO010000042.1:0-6882 GCA_035277905.1 Candidatus Sulfotelmatobacter sp. | reverse complement strand
CAGGGGAGTTGCAATCGGTGCCGATTTGAGATTTGCACATTTCGAAGGTCTAGCACTTTCGTTTCCTGGGTTTTCCCTTGCGTCCGGCAGTGCCGTCGGACGCAGGATCTGATCACCACGGCACCGTGCTTTCGTCGTTTCGTTTACCGATCGAAACGGCGCACACTGTAAGCGATAGGGAGACCAATAACGACCATATGGACTAGCAGACCCAAGATCAAATCCTTGAGTTGGTACGGACCTCTGGCGTGCAGTGCGGAGAGAGGGAGCACGACGAGGTTCATGACTTCCTCGACTGCAGCGCCAAAGAAGAGGCCGCAGACGAGCGGATACTGGGTCAGGAATCTCAGCTGACGGCTGGCGGCGTAGTAAATAGCCGCAGCGGAGCATGCAATGAAGAAGTGGAGCAGCACACCCAGGCAGTAAGTGCCGATTCCCCCATGGGTAGCTTGGGGTCCGAGCAGGCCACCCGCAATAAAAAGAGGGATATCCCAGCCGAATAGGATGCAGGCTTGAAGCAAGTCCAGGCTTCCGGCAATTCCGCCACCTACAGCAATTGCCAATACCGCGCTGTGTTTTGTTGAGGACTGGATGGGCATTCTTCCGAGCACGGAATTTTCCGTCACCTTAGACACTCCTGTTTTCAAGGAATTTTGCAAACGCGTCATCTAGGTAGCCACCCAGGAACTTAAGCATGAAAGGGTTCGAAAGTCCTGAATGCGAGTTGAAACGTTCTGAATCGTTCTGAAAAAAGACCCTTGAATTGCAGGGAGAATCGCTTGGAGCGATGTTGATACAATCGCGGCCAGCTTTTATGGCGTGGTGGAAGAGTGGATGGAGTTCCCGGTCAAAACCAGGCTACGGGTCGGCGCATGGTGCGTGAATCCTGCGACGGGAGAGATCACTCGCGAAGAAGAGACTGTCCGGTTAGAAGCACGGGCGATGCTGCTTCTCTTGTGTTTATCCGAGCGACCAGGCGAAGTGGTCAGCATGGATGAACTGCTGCGCTGGGTGTGGCCCGACGTTGCCGTTTCGCCCGACTCGGTTTATCAGGCGGTGACTTCGTTGCGGCGGCAATTGGGAGACGATCCCAAGCGGCCGAACTATATTGCGACCGTGCCACGCCTCGGGTACAGGATGGTGGCGAAAGTCACGCCGTGGGTTGACGACGTGGCAGAGCATAGCGGTTCTTCCAGAGCCGAAGACGGCGCGGATGCTTCCAAAATCGACGGCAAATGGGTGCTTGCGGCAGTGGTAATTGTTGCGCTTGCCATTCTTGCAACTTGGTCTGTACTTGTCCGCAAACGGGTGTCTGGAAGAGCTGATGTTCCCGCGGTTCTGGCATCGCGCAATGTGAAGTCGATCGCCGTGTTGCCGTTTCTCGATCTGACCGACGGCATGAAAGAGGAGGAGTTCGCGGACGGGATGACCGAGGAACTCATCGACCGGCTGAGCAAGATTCCCGATTTTCGGCTACCGGCTGCGACGTCCTCCTTTTACTACAAAGGGAAGCAGGTGCCGCTGGGCGAGATCGCGAAGGCTCTGGGCGTCGTGTACGTATTGGATGGGAGCGTGCGGAAGTCCGCAGAACGATTTCGGGTGTCGGCGCGCTTGGTTCGCGCGGAGAACGGATTCGTGATCTGGTCCCAGGATTACGACCGTCCTCTCGGCGACAAGCTGTGGGTGCAGGAGGATATCGCCGCCGAGGCGGCTAAGGCACTCCGGACATCGATCGAGAGCGAGTCACAAGGACAGAGAAGTAGATGATTCAGGCGGACTTTAGTCGCTGTCTTCGCCGACTTTGAGGACGGCGAGGAAGGCTTCCTGGGGGATGTCGACGCGGCCGATGCGCTTCATGCGCTTCTTGCCTTCCTTTTGTTTCTCCAGCAACTTTCTCTTTCGGCTGATGTCGCCGCCGTAGCACTTTGCAAGAACGTTTTTGCGCATGGCCGGGACGGTCTCGCGGGAGACGATTTTCGCTCCAATGGCGGCCTGGATTGCGACTTCGAACATCTGGCGGGGAATGAGCTGTCGCATTTTGTGGACCAGCAACTTGCCGCGTTCGTAGGCGAAGTCACGGTGCACGATGATGGAAAGAGCGTCGACGGGATCGCCGGCGACGAGGATGTCGAGCTTCACCATGGGCGATTCCCAATATCCGGCGAGGTGGTAGTCGAGCGAGGCGTATCCGCGGGAGACGGACTTGAGGCGGTCGTAGAAGTCGAGAACGATCTCGTTCATGGGCAGTTCATAGTGCAGCATCACGCGGGTCGAGCCGACGTACTCGAAGGTCTTCTGCTTGCCACGCTTCTCTTCGACGAGCGCGAGAATTCCGCCGACATATTCTTCACGGGTAAGGATCGTGGCGAGGATAACGGGCTCTTCGACCTTCGCAATCTCACTTGGATCGGGCCAGCGCGAGGGATTGTCGACTTCGATCTTTGTGCCGTCGGTCAGAGTGATTTTGTAGCGGACGCCCGGGGCCGTGGTGATGAGGTCGAGGTTGAACTCGCGCTCCAGACGCTCCTGGATGATTTCCATGTGGAGCAGGCCGAGGAAGCCGCAGCGGAATCCAAAACCGAGGGCGACGGAGCTTTCGGGCTCGAAGAAAAACGAGGAGTCGTTCAGGCGAAGCTTCTCTAGTGCTTCGCGGAGTTGGGTGTGCTCGTGGGCGTCGACGGTGTAGAGTCCGGCGAAGACCATGGGCTTGATTTCTTCGAAGCCGGGAAGCGGCTCGATGGCGGGATTGGAATCGTCGGTGATGGTGTCGCCGATCTTGGTGTCGGCAACGTTCTTGATGTTGGCAATGAGGAACCCGGCTTCTCCGGCTTTGAGTTCGTCGATGTCGACGGGCTTGGGCGTGAGGACCCCGAGGCCTTCGACGTCGAAGGTGGTGCCGTTCCACATGAGACGAATTCTTTGTCCCTTGCGCAGCGTGCCTTGAAAGACGCGCGTGAGCACGATAACGCCGCGATAAGCGTCAAACCAGGAATCGAAGACGAGGGCCTGCAGGCGATTGTCGGGAGATCCCTTGGGCGGCGGGATGCGGTTGACAATGGCTTCGAGGACGTCGGGGACGCCCTGGCCGGTCTTGGCGCTGATCAGGACTGCGTCGGAGGCGTCGAGGCCGACCGCGGATTCGATCATTTCTTTGGTGCGCGGGATGTCGGCGGACTGAAGATCGATTTTATTGATGACGGGAATGATTTCGAGGCCGTGATTGATGGCGAGGTAGGAGTTCGCCAGAGTTTGAGCTTCGACTCCCTGAGAGGCGTCGACGACGAGCAACGCGCCTTCGCACGAGGCGAGGGAGCGCGAGACTTCGTAGGAGAAATCGACGTGGCCGGGAGTGTCGATCAGGTTGAGCTGATAGGTTTCGCCGTTGTGGGCGGTGTACATCATGCGGACGGCGTGGGCCTTGATGGTGATGCCGCGTTCGCGTTCGAGGTCCATGGAATCGAGCACCTGGGCCTGCATTTCGCGCGCGGTAAGGGATCCGGTCAGTTCGAGCAGGCGGTCGGCCAGCGTCGATTTGCCATGGTCGATGTGCGCGATAATCGCGAAATTGCGGATGTGCTGGGAGTCCATGAGAGCGGGTAAATATTGATTTTAGCAGGTGGTACTGCCGTAATTTGAAAAGCAGCGGGGATGACGTAGTCTTGAGTTGTCGCGAGGTGCTGTGCTTACCAGAGTTTTAGGAAGGCTTCGATTCGTCGAAGCCTTTTGTGTTTTTGACCGTATCGCGACATCCTCCTTCTAATTTGCAGGCCGACGGTCCCGATATCCGAGTGCGCGGACCGTTCGCTTAATCCCAGATGCTTTTTCCGGCCTTGAATATGTTGCGGCTGCGGCTGTCCTCGGTTACTCTCGTGGACGCTTGATCCGCACACCACGAAGGAGGCACGAGGGCCATGAATGTTGCTAACCATAAGCAGATGAGTTTGGCATGCGCCTTGGTTTTGTTTGCGGCCTTGCTGCCGCATGGCGTGGCGCAGGATCATTCGGCGCCGCAGAAGACGACGCAGCAGGCGGGGGTGCAGTACGTCAACAAGGAGTACGGATTTCATTTTGCGCTTCCCGGTTCTTGGAAGGACTACAAGGTTGTCGCTGACAACTGGAGCGGCAGCGATGACTCCTCGAACGCCACGGAGAAGGGGCCGATCGTTGTCCTGCGCAATCCGAAGTGGACGAAGGACCACCCGACGCAGGATATTCCGATCATGATTTTTACGCTGGCGCAGTGGAAGAAAATCGACAACGAAGAAATGTCTGTGAGCGCGGCGCCAGTCGGGCCAAGTGAATTAGGTCGCAATAGCAAATACGTCTTCGCTTTGCCGCCCCGCTATGATTTTGGCGATGGGGAGGCGAAGGAAGAGGTATATGCGATCTTGAAGGGGAATCCGCTGCAACCGTTGTGATCGCGCCATCTGCAACAACAAACCACAGAGGGCACGAAGTTACACGAAGGTAGAAAACTGGAGCTTGTGGGGGATCTATGGGACGAATTTTCATTCTGATTCTTCTGGCGTGCGGTATGAGCGCGGCGCAGACTCTGTCGCCGGAGGTGCGGGGATTTGTGAAGGTGGATGCTCCCGTGGTTGCGTTGACACACGTTCGCGTAATCGATGGGACCGGCGCAGCGGCAAAAGAGGATCAGACGGTCATTCTCAAGCAGGGCAAGATCGAGTTCGTCGGAGACGCTTCCGGGGCGAGTGTTCCGAAGGATGCGCAAGTGCTTGAGCTACATGGGTACAGCGTAATTCCGGGGCTCGTCGGGATGCACGATCACATGTTTTATCCGATGGGCCGGGGCGTCTTTGGGGAGATGGCCTACAGTTTTCCGCGGCTGTATCTTGCCGGGGGCGTGACCACGATCCGGACGACTGGGGCGCTCGAACCTTATACCGATCTTGAATTGAAGAAATCGATTGATGCGGGGCAGATGCCTGGTCCGAAGATGCATGTGACCGGTCCGTACCTTGAGGGTAAAGGATCGTGGGCGATTCAAATGCATCAACTCACAGGGCCCGACGATGCGACGAAGACGGTGAATTTCTGGCTGGATGAGGGCGTCGACAATTTCAAGGCGTATATGTTCATCACGCGCGCGGAACTGAAAGCGGCGATCGAGGCGGCGCACAAGCGCGGCGCAAAAGTGACGGGGCATCTTTGCGCAGTGAATTTTCGCGAGGCGGCGGATCTCGGGATCGACGATCTGGAGCACGGATGGTTTGTCGATACGGAGTTTACGGCGGGCAAGAAACTGGATGAGTGTCCGGGAAACGGCGACGATCTCGAGGGCATGGCGAAACGCGATGCGAATGCGGGGCCAATGCACGACGCGATTGAATACCTGGTGCAGCACCATGTGGCGGTGACGTCCACGCTGCCGGTGTTTGAAATGTTTGTGCCGGGACGGCCGACGATCGAGCCGCGCGTGCTCGATGCGCTCGCGCCGGAAGCGGAAATCGCGCTGCTGAATAACAAGGTGCGGGCGAGCGACGAGGGGGCAATCCGCAAGCGATATGGAACCGATGTATCGCCGTGGGCGGCGGCATTCAAGAAGGAAGAAGAATTTGAATATGCTTTCGCGAAAGCGGGCGGACTGCTGCTGGCGGGGCTCGATCCGACCGGCATGGGCGGAGTGATTGCGGGATTTGGCGATCAGCGTGAAGTTGAGCTGCTGGTCGAGTCGGGATTCACGCCGGTGGACGCGATCCACATTGCGACCTACAACGGCGCTCAGTATCTGGGAGATCTCGACCGGATTGGAACGATTGCTGCGGGGAAGCAGGCGGACTTGGTGGTGATCAAGGGAGATCCGTCGAAGAAGATTGAAGACATCGAGAACGTGGAAACGGTGTTCAAGGATGGGATTGGTTACGATTCGGCGAAGTTGATTGAGTCGGTGCGGGGGTCGGTTGGGTTGCGATAGAAAAAGTACTCGGTACTCAGTACTCAGTTGAACACCCTTTGTTATGAGGCCATTTACCGCTATTGATCATGTGCAGCTGGCTATGCCTCCAGGCTCGGAAGAGGCGGCCAGGCGGTTCTATGGCGACCTGCTGGGGATGCGGGAGGTTGCGAAGCCTGCCGAGCTGGCGAAACGAGGCGGGTGCTGGTTCGAGAGCGGTGCTGTGCAGATTCATCTCGGAGTGGAGAACGATTTCCGGGCGGCGAAGAAGGCGCATCCGGCGCTGCGATGCAGTGATTACGACGGACTGACTGGAAAATTGCGTTCCGCGGGCATTGAGGTGAAGGACGACCATGTGATTCCGGGAGTGCGGCGGTGTCACATCGCAGATCCGTTCGGCAACCGCATTGAATTAGTGTGCCAATGATCTCGCCTGAGGTTCGATAGACTAATCACACATGCTTATTCTTGCCTCCGCCTCACCGCGGCGTAAGGATCTTCTGCGCAATGCGGGCATTTCGTTCACGGCACAACCTGCGGATCTCGACGAGACTCCATTGCCTGGCGAGGGGGCGCGGGCTTGCGCGGAGCGGCTGGCGCGCGAAAAGGCGCTGGCGGTGTGGCGAACGTGGCCGCAGAGTATGGTGCTGGGCGCAGATACCGTGGTGGTGGTGGATGGGCTCATTCTTAACAAACCTACCGATGTCGAGGATGCAGCGCGGATGTTGCGGCTTATATCTGGGCGGCAGCATGAGGTAATCACTGGAGTGTGCCTGGTGAGCTCGGTGGCGGAGGAGCGGTCGAGATCGAATGGTCCGCGGCCCTATGTGATTGAGCGAACGGAAAAAGCAGAGATCAGGATCGGCTCGGAGAGCACGCGCGTGGCAGTGAACCCGCTGTCGGAGGATGACATTCGCGAGTACGTTGCCAGCGGAGAGCCGATGGATAAGGCCGGAGCGTATGCGATC
>DATEJO010000041.1:0-3111 GCA_035277905.1 Candidatus Sulfotelmatobacter sp. | reverse complement strand
GATCGCGCGTTGCGCCCCGCAAGGGAGGCAGCGAAAGCAGGTCAAGCGAGGGTCAGAAGCGAGCTACTGGCCGAGACGAATGGACCCCACACCACCTCGGAACTCTCTTTGTTTTAGTCCTGAGTTGTGAGTCCCGAGTCCCAAGCTAGCCCCTAGCCCCTAGCTGACTGCCTTCTTCTCAAACTGCCGCAGCCCCACATACAGCAGCAGCAAATCGAAGCCAAACAGAACCACTAGAACTGCGACTGTCGAAAGATGTGGGAATTTCGGCACCAGCGCGGCGCGTAGCCCTTCGCTCGCGTAAACGAGCGGATTGATCAGCACAACCTTCTGCAGAACGGGAAATGTTTTCAGCGCACTCCACGGATAATACGTGCATCCGAAGAAAATCATTGGCGTAATCAACATGCTGAACATCAATCCGATGTGCTGCTGATTCATCGAGCAGCCGAGTGCGAGTCCTCCGCCGGCGGAAAACAGCGCGACCAGCACGATCATCGCTACAAACTCCACCGGAGCATGAATGCTGATACCGACACCGGGCCCCAGCACGATCCATCCCAACGGGAGCACGACGAGCCCGGCCACCGCAGCCTGCAACATCCCGGCAACGACTTTTTCGATCGCAATCCATGGCAAATCGATCGGCGCCAGCAGCCGGTCTTCGATCTCGCGCGTCCACTGGAATTCGGCAATCAGCGGCATTGCCACTGCCCAGATTCCGGTAAAAACCATGCTGATCGCGATAATTCCGGGCAGCAACAGGCTCTTGTACTCCGGAGGCATATAGCCGCTGCCCACCATCACGCGTCCGAAGATGAAGACAAACAGCAGCGGCTGCAGAAACGTCTGGAATAAAAGTTGAACGGCATTGCGCCGCGCCACGTGGGCGTCGCGGGCGAGCATCGCGCCAAAAGCTTTCCAGTTCAATCGCGCAAACTCCTTCCGGTATGGTGCAGGAAAAGATTCTCGAGGCTCGGTTCAGAAATGTGAACGTCTGAAAGTTCCGCTCCCGCAGCCACCGCCAAGGCAGCAATCTCCGGAATCAGAGATCCCCCGCGATCCGCGTAAACATCGGCGCCGATCGAATCCGAAGCCCGTACCTCGCGGACGCCCGAGAGCTTCTGCAGCCGTTCGAGCAGATCCGACGATCGCCGCCCGAACTGTAGCCTTAGAAGGTATCCACCAGGAATCGACCGCTTCAGTTCTCCCGGAGTGCCAATCGCAATGACTTGTCCGTGATCCACAATCGCCAGCCGGTGGCAGAGCGCGTCCGCTTCCTCCATGTAGTGAGTGGTCAACAGGATCGTCTTCCCCAACTGGTTGTACTCGCGGATGATCTCCCACAAGAGGATTCGCGTCTGCGGATCGAGCCCGGCGCTCGGCTCATCCAGAAACAGAACCTGCGGATCGTGCATCATCGCGCGCGCGATCGAAAGCCGCTGCATCATCCCGCCCGAAAATCCGCGCACCATCTGATTCGCTCGGTCGGTGAGCTTGAATTTCGCCAGCAACGCCTCGGCTCGTTCGTGCCGTTCTTTCGATCCAATGCCGAAATAAGCGGCATGAAAGAGCAGGATCTCGCGTGCCGTGAGTGAAAAATCAAGATTGGGCCGCTGTGGTACCACTCCGATCAGCCGCTTCACCTTGGCCTGTTCTGTCCAGACTTCGTGATCCCCGATCCATGCTTGTCCGCGGGTTGCGCGCACGCGGGTCGTAAGCACCCCGACAGTTGTGGATTTGCCCGCGCCATTCGGGCCAAGCAAGCCGAAAATCTCTCCCGGATGGATCTCCAGCGTGACCCCGTCCAGAGCCACGATCTTCGGTTTCGGCTGCTTCGGTTCTTTGGCGCTCGGGCGCGCGATAAAGCCTCCCGCTGCGCCCAACGGAGGCGCCGACGTGAAGACTTTGCGCAGATCCTGCGTACGGATGCCGACAGCGGTCAATGGAAGCTCCCCCGGAGTTTTGGAAGTATATCGTACGAGAAGCTGAGGATGGATTGGTGGACCAGGCAAGATTCGAACTTGCATCTGCGAACGCCGGCCGAAGCCGCCGTCCGCCGTGTTCCTTACACCACCGGCCCAACGCGTCCTAACTATTTGTGGATTCCGCGGTGCTGAAGTGCCCGCGTATTCACGCCCCGTGAACTCCTCTCTAACCCGCAATCTTGAAAAGAGTTTCTGAGTACGCAACTAATCCACATGTTCTCCTTCTGCCATGAAGCTCTGTTCTGCTGGAGGCAGGCGATCGCCTGGCCTCGCCCAGAAAACATAAAGTGTCGGCCACAGAATCACGCTGACCACAAGTTCCACAATCAACCCGCCGACGATGACAATAGCGAAAGGCCGCTGCGAGTCGGAACCAATGTCATGCGACATTGCGGCCGGGAGCAGCCCGAGCGTGGCGACCAGCATGGTCATCATGATCGGACGCAGACGAAGTGCGGCGCCTTCTTTCGCCGCGTCCCGTACGGGCATTCCTCGCGTGCGCAGTTGATTGATGTACTCGACCATGATCACGCCGATCTCGACCGACACCCCGATCAGCGCAAGGAATCCCAGGCCCGATGAGACGCTGAAGTGCGTTCCCGTGATCAGCAGGCTGAGAAATCCTCCGAGCGGCGACAATGCCACGACTGCCAGAATCAGCCCGACCCACTTCCATGATCCGAAGGCCGAGTACAGGATGAACGCCATTAACAGAATGGTGACCGGAACGATAATCGAAAGCCGTCGGTTCGCCCGCTGCTGGCTCTCGTATTCGCCCGTCCAGTCGAGGTGATAGCCCTCGGGCAATTTCACTTTCTGTCCCACCTCGTCGATGGCTTGTCGGACCGTGCTGCCCAGATCGCGTCCGCGAACGCTGTATTTGATCGCGATGTAGCGCGAATTGCCCTCGCGATAAATGGTCGAAGCCCCGTCATCGAGCGTGATGTTGCACAGTTGCGCCAGAGAGACCCGCTCGCCCGATGGGGCCAGCAGCCGTATGTTGGCGATGTCATCGACCGTCCGCCGGAATTGCGGCTGATATCGAACCGTAAGATCAAAACGCTGTTCGCCAATCAAAATCTGGCTGACAGCCTTTCCGCCCACCGCAGATTCGACCGCGTCT
>DATEJO010000040.1:0-10281 GCA_035277905.1 Candidatus Sulfotelmatobacter sp. | reverse complement strand
TCTGAAGCTGAAGTCAGAAAACCGGCTGCTGCGGGAAAAAGTGAAATCCAAGCAGGGATTCGGCGGAATCGTTGGCCGCGCTCCCGAAATGGAGAAGCTCTACCGCATCATCGCCAAAGCGGCCAACAGCATTCATCCCGTATTGATCCTCGGGGAAAGCGGAACCGGGAAAGAGATGGTCGCCCGCTCCATTCATTATTCGGGGCCCTTCCGCGACAAGCCCTTTATCCCGGTTGATTGCGGTTCTCTGGTCCCAACATTGATCGAGAGTGAACTTTTCGGTCACGTCAAAGGAGCATTCACCGGCGCGAGCCAGTCGAAAGATGGCCTGCTCGCCATGGCGGAAGGCGGCACCGTTTTCCTGGATGAAGTCGGAGAACTCCCCATTGATCTGCAGGCCAAGATGCTCCGCGCGATCCAGGAAAAAGAGATCCGCCCGGTCGGCAGCACGCGTCCGATTCCGATCAATGTCCGCATCCTCGCCGCCACCAACCGCGATCTGGAACAAGCCGTCATGCAAGGAACATTCCGGCGAGACCTCTACTTTCGCTTGAATGTTCTAAGCCTGCGGATTCCGGCACTGCGCGAACGCCGCCAGGACATTCCTCTGCTCATCGGACATTTCCTCGAACGCATGGCCCGCGCCTCCGGCCTCGAAAAAAACCTGAGCGACGACGCCATCAAAGCCATGCTCGCCTACGACTGGCCGGGCAATGTTCGTGAACTCGAGAACTGCCTTGAGCGCAGCTATGCCTTCACGTCAGGACCCTTCATTCATCGGATGGATTTGCCGCGGGAGATCGCAAACCTGCCGATCCCGGAATCCTCCAGCGGCAACGCCAACGGGAACGGACATCTGAGGATCATTCCGATTGCCGAACTGGAGAAGCAGACGATCCTGCGAGCGCTCACCGAGCTCAACGGTGACAAGCTGCAGGCGGCGCGTTTGTTGGGAATCGGAAAGACGACGCTGTATCGCAAGCTCAAAGATTATGGTGCTCAAGGAGCCTGATTCGCCAGGCCGATTCGGTACTGCATTTCCAATTCGGACGTTCCGCATCGGGAACCTGATCGCACCGGGAAGCGCTAACAGCCGTGTTTTCAATGACACGCACCGTGGCGCATGAAGTGCTATTGGAGGGACATGATCTTACTCATTACGCCATCAGCCATGGGCACGCAGTGCGTCGAGGCTCTGCATGCCGCCACCAGCAAGGATGTTCATTGGGCTCACACGATTCAGGAGGCATCCACGCGCCTGCGGGAGCAAGCCTATTCCGTGGCGGTAATCGACCAGTTTCTGGTGGAAACCGAACCGGAAGAGAGCGACCAGATGATTGAGCATCTCGGCACGGCATTTCCGGTCTACGTCAACTTCGGGGTTTCGGGCATGGGGCGCTTGGTTCGGGACGTGCGTTCGGCGCTGCATCGCCGCCGCCGTGAAGAAGCGGCCGCCCGCCGGGCGGTTGCCGAGCAGATGCAGTCGGAAATGCGCGAGACCCTCACCGCCATGCTGCTTTCCTGTGAGCTGGCGATGTCCGTGCCAAACATTCCCGAGCTTGCCACGCAAAAAATTCGCGCCATTGATGTTCTTGCCCGTGAGCTACGGCTGCGGCTGGAGGTGAACTGAACCTGGGCTGCGTTGGGCTGCAATCTTTTGCGGCCTGATTGGCTCTCCAAAGCACCCAATCTTGTACAGAAAGAACTGAAAATTCCTCGCAACTCGACCTCCGATTCGCACTAAAATGGTCCCAGCGAACGCGAGAATGCCCGTTTGTAGCCCAGTACGGCGCATTCTCCTCCCGGAGGTTCTGTGCACGTATTGGTCACTGCCGATTCTGTTGCCGGCTCCTGGACCTATGCCCGCGAACTTGTGACCGGCCTGGTTACCCGCGGAGTGCGCGTCACCCTGGTCAGCTTCGGTGAAATCCCTTTGCCCGACCAGACCTCCTGGATGGACCACCTCCACGGCCTCGATTACCGTCCCACCGGATTTCGCCTCGAGTGGATGCACGAGGCCGAGCGTGACCTGCCCGAGTCCTCGGAATACTTGATGTCGCTGGTTCGCGAGCTGCGCCCCGACGTCCTGCATCTCAATCAGTTCTGTTACGGCAATCTCCCGGTCGACGTCCCCCGCGTGGTCATGGCCAACGGAGACCTCATCACATGGAATCAAGCAGTCCACGATGCGCCGCGCCCAGCGCGGTCCTTGAGTTGGTATCGAAGAACCGTCACCAACGGATTGATGGCGGCCGACGCCGTGGTGGCCCCGTCGGTCTGGATGCTCGACCGCATCATCGCCTGTTACGGACATCCTCGCCGCGGGGAAGTGATCTATCCCGGACGGAATCCAATCTTCTTTAATCCTTACGTCAGCAAAGACGATTGTGTGCTGTCCGTGGGACGCCTCGTCGACGCCAGCAAGCAGGTTTTCCTGCTGACGCAGCAACCGCATCCGTTGCCGGTCTGCATTGTTGGTGCGGAGCAGACCGTGCCCATGCCGCGCGTTCCAATTCGTGCAGATGTGAAAGTCGCAACCGAGCAGACTTCCGTCGCGATTCGCGGGCCGCAGACCGACGCGCAACTCCGGGCGCTCTATAGCCGCGCTGCGATCTACGCCGCAACCTCTCGCTACGATCCGCTGGGAATGCCGGCGCTCGAAGCCGCTTTCTCGCGCTGCGCCATCGTCGCGAATGACATTCCGAGCTTCCGCGAAATTTGGCAGGATGCCGCCCTCTACTTCCGCACCAACGACGGGGCCAGCCTCGCAGAAAGTATCCGCTTGCTGAATGAGGATCGCACCATGCGGCGCGCCTACGCGGAACTCGCTTACACCCGCGCTCGCGAACGTTTCACCACCAAGCGCATGATCGATCAGTGCTTGCAGCTCTATCGCAGCCTGACTTCGGTCCGAGCCGAAGCCGCGTAATATGCAAAAAATTTTGAACTCTGTGTGCTTCTAGGGCCTATGTGGTGGCAGATCCAGAGACAGGCTGAACACCGTTCCGTTGCCGGTGCTGCCACCCAACCCCGTGGTTCCGTAGAGGAGTCCGTCCGCTGCCTGCATCAGCCCTGCAAAGGGCGAGGAACCATCACCTGACGAGAAGCTATGTAACATCGTCAACTTGCCAGTCGGCGTGATCTTGAAAACCATGCCGCACCCACCCACCTGACAGCCTTGCACCGAAAAAGCGCCGCCTAGAATGGTAGTTCCGTAGAAATTTCCATCTGTGGCTTGAATCAGTGTGCCCTGAGGGTCCGAGCCATCCGTCGGAAATCCCCTGAAACTGTGCAGAACCGTCAACTTCCCCGATGGTGTCAGTCTGAAAATCGTCCCGCACCCATACTTGCACTTGCCGCTCTCACCGCCGTACCCCGTCGTCCCATAAAAGTTGCCGTCGGACGCCTGCACCAGTCCCGCATATGGGAACGATCCATCGCTGCAATTGGTTTGCGAGCAGAAATCGTACAAAGTCGTCAAAGCGCCTCCGGGAGTGACTTTGAAAATCGTTCCACACCCAATGCTGTACTTGCAGCCCGATCCCGTCCCGCCGTAGACAGTCGTCCCATAGAAGTTCCCATCGGCTGCTTGCAGGAGCCTCCCGGCCGGAGATGATCCGTTCGTTCCATCTAGTCGTGCGATTTTTGTAAACGTGCCTGCGGATGTGATCTTGAACACCATGCTTCCCTGGGCTCCGCCAGACGTCGTGCCATAGAGATCGCCGTCTGCGGTTTGAACCAGGCCACCCGTAGGAAAGGCGCCATACATGAAGCTGTAGAGCAGGCTCGGCGATCCCTTTGCCGTGATCCTGAAGATCGTTCCTCCATTGAATGTCCCACCGCCTTCGGAGGTGCCGAAAAATTCACTATCCCCCGATTGCAGAAGCGGCCCGCTGGGATACGCTCCGTCAGAGTAGTTGAAGCTGAGCAGCGGACTCAGAGCACCCATCGGAGTCATCTTGAAAATCGCTCCACAGGAAAAAATATCGGTTTGGCAGTAGAGACCTCCACCAAAAGTCGTTCCGTAAAGATTCCCGTCAGAGCCTTGAACCAATGTTGAATTTGGTTCGTCGCCGTTCACAAAATTGAAGTTCGCGAGTGTCGTGAACGTTTGCGCCGGTGAAGGTTTCGCCATAGCGCCGCAGATGAAAAATATGACGATACGTAGTGTCCGGAATTCCAATTTCTTCATGGTCTATCTCCGTTCAGCCGCAAACAATTCGGACGCAAGCACGTACTCGATCGCAACCGAGAGACGAGGGCCGAACCCGTCAAGAACTGTTGCGGGGAGGCACTGCGAGGCCGAGTGGCCGGATTATCTTGGTCCTTCCCGACTCTGGTCAAGATGCAGGATTCTGCACGCCGATCTCCGCTTGCGCCAGATTTGACGGCATCGCAAGATCCTGATTGCACTCTGATTCTTACAGGCAAGTCTCCTGGCTCGCATCGACAAGACTTTTCCTGATCCTTGGTGGTATCTTTCTAAGGCTTACTAGAAACCCGTAAGGTTGGAGGATTTTAGTCCTATGGCTCAGGTCAAGATTACCGTGCGGCCCAACGGCCCGTATCGTGTCGAAGCGCCGGAAGGCACCGTCGAACTCGTCGACGTCAACGGCAACCAGTTCGACCTCACCGGAAAACCCGCGTTCTCGCTTTGCCGCTGCGGAGGCTCCGTCAACAAACCGTTTTGCGACGGCACCCACAGCAAGATCGGCTTTCAGGGTGCTGAACTCGCGGTCAAGAAATCAGAAGGTCAATCGTAGCGCTCATCTTTCTGAGGTCTGCGCGCAATCACGCATACTGCCAAGGCGCCTCGTATCAGGGCACCCATTGATGGGTGCCGCACAGGTCGGCAGAAAGAACTCGCCTTTAGGCGCTGCTTGATCTGACTCACCCATTTGTACGATTGCGGAGGAAATCGTGCACGACTCACGGGACCGGGAACTTGGGATGCATCGCAAGATTACGCGCCGAGATTTCCTCAACGGCGTAGCGGTAACAGCGGGCGCGGCCATGATGCCGTGGGATTTAATCACCGACAAATTTCCTGAACGGCAGAATTCTCCCGATTACTACCCTCCAAAGCTGACCGGCATGCGCGGCAGCCATCCCGGCTCATTCGAGGTCGCACACAGTCTCCGTGACGGCACGTTCTGGGATTCCGCCGGCAAGCCCATCGATACCGGCGAATCTTACGACCTGATCATCGTGGGATGCGGTATCAGCGGCCTTGCTTCCGCGCACTTCTATCGCAAGGCGATGGGCAACAAGGCCCGCATTCTCATCATTGAGAACCACGACGATTTCGGCGGACACGCCAAGCGCAACGAGTTCCGCCTCAACAATGCTTTCCGCCTTGGATTCGGAGGCACGTTTTCGATTGAGAGCCCTGCTCCTTACAGCGCCGTCGCGAAAGGTGTGATCGAAGAACTTGGCATCGACGTCCCTTCGTATCCGAAATACTTCAACAAAAATCTTTACCGCTCGCAGGGGCTCCGCCCCAGAATGTTCTTCGACAAAGAGACCTTCGGCGTCGACAAATTGGTCGTCAACTTCGATCCTCGCAATGGAGGAGAAAGCGAAGACCCCGGCTCGGAAACTCCGTCGCTCCTGAAGCAGTTTCTTGCGGACGCTCCGATTGCCGATCAGGCGAAACAGGATTTCGAACGCCTCTTCCGCGAGAAGAAAGACTATTATCCCGGCCTCACGTCGGACGAGAAGAAGGCGAAGCTCGCCCGTATCAGCTACAACGATTTCCTGACGAAGATGGTCGGCGTCCACCAGGACGTGATCAAAGTCTTCCAGGCATTTCCTCACGGACTCTTCGGAGTCGGCTTCGACGCCGTCGCCGCGCAGGATGCCTGGGGATTCTCTCTACCCGGATTCGCGGGTATGAATCTCGATCCAACGCCCGGGAAGGGAATGAATCGCGATGCAATTCCCAACGAAGAAGCCGAGGAATACTTCTTTCATTTCCCCGACGGCAATGCCAGCATCGCGCGATTGCTCGTACGCAGCCTGATTCCAGACGCGATCCCCGGCCGCGAGATGCAAAGTGTTTTTCTCGCCAAGGCGAACTACTCCAAGCTCGACGCTGCAGGATCTCCCGTGCGCATTCGCCTCAACAGCACAGCCGTTCGCGTGAAGCATATCGGCGATGCAGCGTCCGCAAAAGAAGTTGAAATCACTTACTCCACGGGAGGCAAAGCCTACACCGCGCGGGCGAAGAATGCAGTCCTTGCCTGCTGGCACGTCGTGATCCCCTACATCTGCGACGAACTTCCGGATAAGCAGAAAGAAGCTCTCGCCTCGGCGCAGAAGGTTCCGCTGCTCTATACCAACGTCTTTCTCCGCAACTGGACGTCTTTCCAGAAAGTCGCCGCGAATTCCGTCTACGCTCCCGGCATGTACCACACCATGTTCAACCTCGATCTGCCGGTCAGCATTGGCGGATACGAATGCGCTCACAAGCCCGAAGAGCCGATCGTCGTTCACATGATGAAGGCCGCGTGCCATCCCGGATTACCCGCGCGCCAGCAGCACACCTTCGGACGCATCGAGCTTTACGAAACGACATTCGAGACCATGGAGCGCAACATCCGCGATCAGTTGGCGCGCACGCTCGGTCCGGGAGGCTTCGATCCCGCGCGCGATATCGCAGCTATCACGGTAAACCGCTGGCCGCACGGTTACGCCTACGAATACAACTCGCTATGGGATCCATTCTGGCTGGAAGGCGGCATTACTCCCTGTGAAGTCGCGCGCAAGCCGTTTGGAAGAATCGCGATCGCCAACGCCGACGCCGGCGCCTACGCCTACACCGACGAGGCAATCAACCAAGCGTACCGCGCCGTAGGAGAAATCACACGAAGTTAGTGGCATTTCACTAACTTTGTCATCCCGACCAAGCGAATGGATCGGCGAATGCCGATCCATTCGCGCGTGGAGGGACCTTGTGTTTTCCGGGGTCTACACAAGCGATTAAGTGCGATATTTTGGCCGCCGTGTCCGTCAATGAGATTCGGCGCTCCTACTGGGTGGCTGCGCCCTTGAGTTGTGCCGCCCGACCCCGCGCGTCTTGCGCCTGCTGCGTCATCCCCTTTGCCTGATACACATCCGCCAACGCGTTTTCCAGATCCGCGTTGTCCGCACTCTGATTTTTCTCTTTCAAGTAAGCCGCAATGGCGTCGTCATATTTTCCCAGCCGCGCATACGCGTTCCCCATATCGAAGTAGAGCCCTGAGATCTTCGGATTAACCGCGGCGGCGCTCTTGAATTGCTCCAACGCCGCCACATCGTTGCCTTGCTCGGCAGATACCAGCCCAAGCCCATAATGCGCGCCCGCGTTTCCAGAATCCTGTGTTAGAAGTTGCGTGAACTGAGCCTTCGCCTGATCCAGCTGTTTTTCGTTCAAGTACGTGATTCCGAGATCGAACCGCGCCTCTCCAAGCTGCGGCTGAAGTTCCAGAATCCGTTTGAATTCCGCCTCTGCGTGCGGGAAGTCGTGCCGCTTGAAATAAGCCTCCGCCAGCCCGAAGTGGGCGTCAACGGAGTTCGGTTGCTCACGAACTAAGTCTTGTAGCCTCGATAGAGAATCACCCTCGTTCTCGCGGAGCGATTGATACGCTCTCACGAAGCGCATCGTTCCGCCGCGCCACTTCGCAATCCCGAACGCTCCACCCGCAACCACCAACACCATCACACCAAGAACCGCAATACGCTGTGCCGAATTGTCCTGATGCGGCGCAAACTTCGCAACCAGCGCTCCAAAGATCAATCCGCTGATCAATCCCCCGATATGCGCAGAGTTGTCGACGCCCGGGAACATCCCGCCAAAAAAGAGATTGAATCCCGCAAAGACCAGCAGGCTCATCAGCGTTCCCTTGATCGCCGTCTTGGGCAGCGAAAACTCGCCCAGATAAAACGACGAAATCAGCGCGCCTGCCAGTCCGAAAATCGCAGCCGAGGCCCCCACCGTCGATATGAACGGATGCCACGCCAGGCTCGCCAGTCCTCCGATGACGCCAGTCGTTAGATAAATGACAAGGTACGTCCAGCGCCCGTAGAGCGACTCGCTCAGCGCTCCCAAGTCCCACAAGCACCACATATTGAAGCCAATGTGCAGCAGTCCGCCGTGCACGAACATGTACGTCAGCAGGCGCCACCAATCGCCCGATAACGTCAGCGGACCCCAGTTCGCGCCCCAATGCTCTAGAAGGGGCCCGGAAAATTCGTGCATGGGATCGAGGAACGCGGTGGGCTCTCCGCTCGCGAGAAGCATCGCGATGAACACAGCGATATTGGCTCCAAACAGAATCTGCGTCAGCGAGATCGTGCTCTGCTCGCGCCGCACCCACGGCATCGGCTGGACCACTTGTGTCGCATTCTCAGATTCCTCGCCACGCTGCGCCGCCTCATGCTGCACACACCATTGGCATATCTTCCGGAATGAAAATGGAGGCAGTTGCCTCCCGCATCGTTTGCAGTTCGCCATATCGTTCTACGTAAAAAGAGTATCAGGTCGGGATGGTCGAGGGAGGCAGGACCGCGGAGAACTAAGACCTCTGAATCCAACGATAACGGAGAAAGCAAAAGCCCCGCAATCGCGGGGCTTCTGTGAACTCACAGTGCCATGGATCTGGGCACGCTTGCCAAGCACCCTCAGCGTATTCTCTACGAATAAGCGAGTCAATCACCTAAGGTCACACCATCTCTCACTGGTGACTCAGCCCAGCCTAGCTGCAAAATCCAAAATCTCTTCCGCTCACAAGGCTTCATCGAAAATCAATTCATCTTCATCCCCAGTTGAAAAAGGATTTTGTCCAAGAGCTTCAGATCGGAGGGGGATTCGCCTGCATCTTCCGCCCGGGCCGCTTCAAGGGAATCACGGCTCGTGACCAGCACGTCGCGGAATCTTAGGCAGAATTGTCGATATTCCCGAGGCGATCCGCCGAGGTTTGCCAATCCGAGCGGCTTCTTGGCGTTGGAATCGAGGATTGGAAAAACGTCAGGTCGGATGAAATGGAGGGTCTTTGAGGCCCACACCGGCCAACGTTTAGAGCCCGCAAATGGAGAGAATAGAAAATCTATTGTCGTCTCATCTGGAATGGTTTTGGCGAGGGGTTGGGCATCCGTCACCAGTTTGATCCATCTATCCAGCACGTTAAGAAGATTTCTCGCGATGACTGCCGCTTCGGCCCGTATACCATGCGGCAAGAACCGTCGCTGAGCGCCCCCGTATTGCTCTCCGACAAATGTGATTTGATCAGTTAGCTCTTCCAAATCCCTCGCTAGGCCGTGTCGAAATCGATCGTAAGCTTCCCTATCGAGAGCGGTATTTAGTTTCCCGCGATAATGGGCGCGATTGTATTCGCGGATCGCCCCAATTGCGTCGCTAGAAGAAATTTTGGAAGAGAAGGTTTTAAAAACGGGAACACTTTTGGCCGAAAGTGGTCCAGCGGATGTGGCCGGGTTTCCGCTACCAGGCATCTGTATTGGCGCTATGCTCGCAGACACGTCCATACCATGTTCAAACCCTGCGCCACGCAGGGCCGAAGTGATCGCTCCATTCGAGCCTCCAAGGGTAGGCCCGAGCCACGGCGAGCCGCCAGAAGTTTTCAGAATTCCTGTGATGCGAACGCGACCTAAATCTAACTCAAGCGCTCGGCCATGCTCCAGTCCCAATCGCGAGATGTCAGAGGTGGAAATACGGATGTAAAGGACGGCTCCGTCGGTCGAGAGCCGCCGAATGTGGGCCATAAGGGTTGCCGTCATGGTTAGCGCAGTCTTGCTTCGACCTCCACAGCGTCAGTTTCTGAGATATCGAGTTTTCAGTGGATGGTCTTCGTCTTCCGCGACATGTAATCCATCAGCAGATATTGCCCGAGCGTATATGGAGTCGTGAAGTACGCCTTCCCCCGGCACATCTCGGTCACCTTCTGCACGAACTGCACCAAGCCGTAATCCGACGCCAGCATGAACGTGTTAATCAGCACGCCCGCGCGCTTGCACTTCGATACTTCTTCCAGCGTCTGGCTCACCACCAGAGGATCGAGCCCGAACGCATTCTTGTAAATGCGTCCGTCTTCGAGCGTCAAGGCCGAAGGCTTCCCGTCGGTGATCATCACGATCTGCTTCATATCTTTTCGCTGCCGCTGCAGAATCCTCTGCGCCAGCCGCAATCCTTCACGCGTGTTCGTGTAATAAGGTCCAACCTTCACCCGCGCCAGCTGCGACAACGGAATCTCTTCCGCCGAATCGTGAAACAGCACCAGCGACAGC
>DATEJO010000039.1:0-2591 GCA_035277905.1 Candidatus Sulfotelmatobacter sp. | reverse complement strand
TTTAGCCACTTATCCTCATCTTCTTTCGATTTTCCTCCCCCAATTGTGAGGTATTCTGCGATGTGTGGAAAGTATGTATTTGTCGGCGGCACTGTCGAATACAGACCCCTCAACGAACGTAGCGAGGACGCAGGTTGTCCCCTGATCACGATGACCAGTTAAGAGACATTCCGCTTTTACGAAAAGATCGAAGGTCATGTTCTGCCGTAAAAGTGAAGAATCGCACTAGTCTTTGTCGATTGGCGGCGCCTAACCCCAGCGCCTAAAGGCGGGTTCATTCTGCGTGCTTTGCGGCACGCATAAATGCGTGCCCTGATACGAACCGCAATTCTTGTCTACCCTGATACGAACCGGATTTTTTGGCCGCCCTGATACGAACCGGATTCTTTCGCTGCGGTGATTAGCAGCCGGGTTTTTTTCCTGTCCTGATATGAATCGCGCTTCACGCAAGGCCAAGTGCTTATGCTCCCGCGTCCGGAGCGCCAAGCCTCGCGGGGACGGCTGAGGTTCGTCCTTGTATGGCGTCGCACATCGGCGCTACTATAGCCTGCTCTGCTGAATCGGGGGGCGACCTTCATGCCGCAAAATTACGTTCCGATCTTTATTTTCATTGCCATCGTGGGCACGCTGCTGCCGATTACGCTGCTGCTGGCGAAACTGGTGCGTCCGTCGAATCCGAGCAAGACCAAGCTGATGCCTTACGAGTGCGGCATCGATCCGATCGACAGCGCGCGCGGCAGGTACACGGTCCGGTACTACATTATTGCGATCCTTTTCGTAGTATTCGATGTGGAGACGATTTTCCTGTTTCCGTGGGCGGTGAAGTTCAAGGCGTTCGGGATTTTCGGGCTGGTGGAGATCCTGATTTTTCTGGCGATCCTGATCGTTGGGTATGTGTGGGTGTGGAAAAAGGGCGCGCTGGAATGGGTTTAGTTTCGGGGTTGGTGACGGTGAACAAACCCTGGACACAAGGTCCCTCCACTGCGCATTGCCTTCCGCTTCGCAGGCGGCAATGCTTCGGTCGGGATGACAGCGTTGTCGGGATGACAATGAACGATAAATCCTCATGATGGATCCGAAAAATCCGATTGTGTGGCTGTGCGTGCAGGGGATGCAGGCTGAGGCCGGGGGCAAGGTGGAGGCGGCGCATCTGCTGTTCACGCAGGCGTGGGAAGAGAGCCATACCGACTACGAGGCCTGCGTGGCGGCGCATTATGTGGCGCGTCATCAGAAGACGGCCGAAGAGACGCTGCGCTGGAATCAGGAGGCGCTGGACCGCGCGAATCTGGTGAAAAATGGCGCGGTGCAGGGATTTTATCCGTCGCTGTATCTGAACCTGGCGCAATCGCACGCGAGTCTCGGGAATCGCGAAGAGGCCAAGAAATATTACGAGTGGGCGTCGCTCGCGTCGTCGGCACTGTCGGGAGATGTGTACGGAAAGACGGTGAGGGATGCGATCGCGCGGGGATTGGAGCGAGTCGACTGATGGCGGATGACGCGGCCAATGCTTCCGTGAACGCGATGGACTCTTCTCCGGCCGAGACGTTCAAGGCCAGCCGGTGGACGCAGGGGAATTTCTTCTTTCCGACGAAGCTGGTGGTGAGCCCGCAGAGAGTGATCCGGACGAAGTCGCGGATTTTTGGCAGCAATGAGGAGAGCATTCCGATTTCGAAGGTCGCTTCGGTGCATATTTCGACCGGAGTGTTCTGGTCGGAGATCGTGATTGAATCGACCGGGGGATCGGACCCGATTACCAGCCATGGGCATCGGAAGGCGGATGCGCAACGCATTCGCGATTTGATTGAGAGCTATCAGTCGGGGGCGCGGACTTCGTAAGTGAGTTCGGTCCCCTCAGGGGCTGAAGCCCCGCATCTTTGGTGGGGCTTGGCGGCACGGCTTGAAGCCGTGCCCTTCCCGAAACCTTCCGCGAAAAGCATCCTCGAAACCTTCCCCGAAAGACCTTCACGAAACCAAAGTGCGAGAGGGCCTTGCCGGGGAATCATGCAGGCGAAAATCAGGTGTTCACGCGTGCATTGCGTGCCCGTTCCGGCTGTGATAGCCTCTTGTTGAGAGGCCACTTTGCAGGACAAAGTACCCACGGGGCTCGATCGTAAAGAAGCGGAAGTTTACCGGCATTTGGATCCGCAGCGGCTCCCAAAACACATCGCAATCATCATGGACGGCAACGGGCGCTGGGCCAAGCGGCGCCACATGCCGCGTGTGGCCGGGCATCGGGCCGGGGTCACGGCGGTGCGGTCGACGGTGGAGACGGCGGCGCGGATTCATATTCCGGCGCTGACGCTGTATGCGTTTTCGGAGGAGAACTGGAAGAAGCGTCCGGCGAGCGAAGTGTCGTTTCTGATGGGGCTGCTGGCGCGGTATCTGAAGGCGGAAGTGCCAACGCTGAACAAGAATAATATCCGGCTGGAATACATTGGGCGGCAGCATGAGTTGCCGGGCGATGTGCAGGAACGGATGTCGTGGGCGCGCGAGGCTACGGCGCGAAATACGGGGATGGTGCTGACGCTGGCGCTGAACTACAGCGCGCGCAGCGAACTGGTGGATGCGTTCCGGTCGATGGTGACGGCGGC
>DATEJO010000038.1:0-17243 GCA_035277905.1 Candidatus Sulfotelmatobacter sp. | reverse complement strand
AAGTCCACTCCAATACGCGCGAACCTCTTCCAGCAGTGCGAACGTCCCATTGATGTTCGTCTGGATAAAATCATCGGGCCCGCGAATGGACCGATCCACGTGGCTCTCCGCCGCAAAATGCACAATCGCACTCGGCTGATGTTTCCTCAGAAGTCTTGCTACTCCTCCTCGGTCCGCAATATCCTCTTGCACAAATTCGTATCGTCGGCTTTCAGCAATGCTCTCCAGATTTCGCGGATTGCCGGCGTAGGTCAACTTATCGAGATTCACAATCGACACGGACTCATCCTGCATCTGTTGCAGAATGAAATTCGACCCAATAAATCCCGCGCCGCCCGTGACGAGAATCGTTTTTGACATGGATGATGTCGTTGCCGGAGCCCGTGCTCAATACCGCCCCAGCGAGGCAAGCTTTAGATTGTAATAAAAAAGGCGGGGATTAGCCCGCCCCGCTCGAAGCGTAGTTAACTGGAATGGAATCTCAATATTTCTGCTCTGTGAAAATCGCGCAGCTAACGGCCCCTAGCTCGCCCACTTCGCCGCCCGGCCCTTTTCGCGGATCTCCGCACGAATGGCTGCTTTTTTCTCCTTGACCTCGGGCAGAGTGCGGCCCAGCAGTTCGAAGTAAGCCCTCTCGATATCCTCCGCAATCTTCTGCCACTGATATTCCACTTCAATCCGCCTGCGCGCTGATTTTCCCGCTGCCTCGCGCACGGCAGGATTCCCAATCAGGAACCTCAACCGGTCTGCCAGGTCGGCGACGTCGCCCCGCCTGAATGTGAATCCGACTCCGTCCACCACCTCGCGGTTCTCCGGAACGTCGCTGGTCAACACGCAAAGTCCGGCACCCATTGCATCCAGCAGCGCCAGAGACAGCCCTTCCAGATCGGACGGCAAGACGAAGATCATCGCATTGGTCAGCAGCTCATCTAAAGTCTCTCCCGAGACCCAATCAAGCATTCGGATTCGGTCGCTGGCATGTGTTCGCAACTCACGGCTGTACGCGTCGCAGTAGCTCGACGCTCCCGCCATCACCAACTTAACGTCACCTGGAAGACGCTCGAAAGCCTCGACCAGCAGATGACATCCCTTCTCCGGAGAAAACCTGCCCAGGAACAACACGTACTTCTGTGGCTCCAGCCCCCATTCCAGAATTTTGTTCGGAACACTTCTTTCCCGTAGCACTCCACCATTGGGAACGTAAAAGGTGTGCGCCCCGTGCGCCTCAAGATAATGTTGCCGCAGAGTTCGCGACACGACCATGGTCTGATTCGGGAACTGCGCCGAGGCCTTTTCGCCCAGCCGTAGCACCCATGACGCAAAGCGTCCCCACTTCTTTCGCTGCCAATCCAGACCCTGCACGGTTACCGCGGTCCTGGTTGCGAGCATTCTCGGAATAAATGAAAACAGCGCGGGACCGAGCGCGTGATAATGCACCACGTCATACCGCTTTGTCAGCGCGTGCGCCGTGCTCAGGAACGTGTGCAGCACGGTTTCGAAATGCTTGCTGCGGACCGTCGGCAGCCGGACCAACCGCATCCCGTTATGTTCCGCCAGTGACGGGGTGAAGTGGTTTCGGCAGTAGACGGTGACCTCGTGCCCCATTCCCGCCAGACGCTTTCCCACCTCTTCGTAATACGACTCGATTCCGCTGTATTTCGAAATCACCCCGCGTCCCCCGATGAAGGCAACCTTCAATCTGGGACTGGGCGGGAGCTTCGAGTTGCGAACGCCAATTCTGGAGGGGCCCATAGTCGCAAGACGCTGCTCAACTTTTTTCGCGACCAGATTCTCATACAAACTCACCAGGTTTTCGTAGTGCTCCTCTGCCGTGTATTTGCGTAGAACCAGCGCGCGCCCCGCCTGCCCCATTCGCTCCGCCAGCTCGGGCTGAGACGCGAGCATTTCAATGGATCTGGCCAGTTCGTTCACATCTCCACAACGGTAAAGAAGACCGGTCTCGCCCGGCCGCACCAGTTCTCGCCGCGAACCTGTGTCGGACGCAAGCACTGCGCGGCCCAAAGAGTAGGATTCGAGAATCGTTTTGCCAAACGTTTCATACGCGTGGGATGGCATCACCGTGAAACGCGACTCCGCAATCAGCCGATCCCGTTCCGCTTTGTCCACGTGCCCGACGAACTGCACGTTCTCTAGTCCAAGTGCGGCAGCCAGCTGTTGCAAGTTGCCGCGCTCCGGTCCATCTCCGGCAATCACGAGTCGCAGGTCATGAACCTGTTGCATCGCTTGGAGCAGATCAGAAACTCCCTTCTCTAGCGAGAGCCTGCCGAAATACAAGATGGGAGCATTCTCCGGAATGCCCGACACCGGCTGCGAAGAGACTTCCTGAAAATGTGGCAAGACTTCAAACCGGCTGGCGTCCCATCCATGCTCGACGAATTTCTGCCGCACGAATTCGCTCGGCGCAAGAAACAGATCGACGCACTTGCGGTAGGACCCCAGCCATCGATGCGCATAGGCTTCCGCAGTCAAAGCCACTCGCGCACCGACTTCCGGGTAACATTCTCGCCCCATCGCATGCCAGAATGTGCCGCCCTTGCACGCCTCGCATGCTTGCCCCTGCGAAACCATGTTGTAGCTCGGACACAACACTTTGAAATCATTTACGTGATCCACCACGGGAACGCCTTGCGCCTTCAATTCCCACAGAATCGACGGCGATAAATGGTGATAGATATTCCGCACGTGTGCCACGTCGGGCCGGAAGTCGCGAATCATTGCGCGAATCTTCTTTCGTGCCTCGATGGAATAAATCGCGTGCGCGGCATGTCTTGCTTTTTGCCAGACTCCCCTGCTCGTCTTGAAATTAACCGGCCTCACGAAATGCCGGTCGTAAAGCGTCACGCCTCCACGCGAGTCCTGCATAGAGAACAACGCAGTTTCGTGTCCGCGCGAACGCATCAACTGCATCGCCTCGAACAGGTAAACCTCTGTACCGCTGAAAGGGTAGTTATATTTGTTGCAATATAAGATTCTCATCAGGAAGGTTCTCGGTCTGCGGTGCAACGCGATCTAAGAAAAGCTTTGCAAAGGATTCCAGATTCTTTCTCTTATTGAAATTGTGATGAATCTGCACTCGCGCTCCATATCTGATCCAGTGAAGAAATCTCATTCCAGCGCGAGCATGCGCCAGGTCCGAAGTGCTCGGCGATTTCATCAATGAGTAAATGAACTGCAGCCGGTCGACAAAGGCGTCCATTGATCCCGGCTCGTACAAAAAACCAGTTTTCCCCGGAATCACCAACTCCGGAATCCCGGTGATCGCTGGTGCTAGCACCACTCGCCCTCTCGCCATCGCTTCCATCAGAACCAACGGGATGCCTTCACTGCGGCTCGTCAGCACCACCACATCGGCGCGATCATAGAGTGAACTCATCTGATCGCGCGGAACGTGCCCGAGCAAGGCGACGCAATTCTCCAGTTCGTATTTTTGGATCAAGTACTCCAGACCTCGCCGCTCAGGTCCCTCTCCTGCGATGTAGCACTCGAACCGCAGGCCGAGGTCGCGCAAGCGGGAACACGCTCGCACGAGAAACGCGTGATCCTTCACTTCATGCAGGCGTCCGACAGCGAGAATTGTGAATGCCTCGGAATTCTGCCTGTTCGATTCGGAGACAACTTTCTCCGGAACCTCTGCTCCCAGCCGCGCTACGATCACCTTCGCGGGATCCACTTCCCGATAACGCTCCAATATGTACTGCCGGTTGTATTCAGATACAGTCAGGCAGAACTCGCAGTTCGCCAGCTTCACGTCAAGGTAGCTTCCATGCAACAGCAGGTCTGATCCGTGCAGGGTCAGGCTGAATCTCGCTCCCAGCAGCCGCGCAGCCGTCATGGCGATCCAAGATCCGAAATATCCATGATGCGCATGAATATGTTCGGCACCGGATTTCGCCAGCTTCGCCGCATAGCACGCTCCAAGAAACGTATGCGCGAGCGCCTTCACTCGCTGCGACAAAGATTCCCGGCCCTGAAACGCCACGCGCACCACTAACGACAGAACCTGCTTCCAGCAGCGAACGCAAAGCAGCAAAGCCTCGATCGCAATAACCGGAGTGAGCGGCAGCAGGACAATTTCCACATCTTTTTTGTGTGATGACGACGACCTCGGACTTCGCACACTCGTCGTGATGACCTGCACGCCCCGCCTTCTCAGCTCTTCAATCTCCTCGCCAACATAGGGCTCGACGGCAGAAGGAAACTCATTCGCGAGATAGGCAACGATCAGCATGGCCGCAGCAACTCCGCCCGCTTGTTTTGCGCAGCCAGCATTCCGGCCATCGTGAACAGCAATCCGTTCACGAACTGATAACTCATCACGACTACAGCTGCATTGATCCAATAGACCCCGAGAACGATGGGCCAGAGGCGATGGAAATTCCGTCCCAGAAAGCCGGCATTCTCGTCTGCCGGAACCCTGCCGCGACTGAGTCTCCACAGCTCCCACATCAGCCACGCATACAAAGCGAGCCCTACCAGCCCGTGCTCCACCAGCAATTCCAAATACGTGTTATGGGGAAACAGAACCTTCTCTTTATATCCGCTGACGTGGCGCGGCAGTTCAGATGGCATTTGGTGAAATCCCCAGCCCCACAACGGCCTCTGCTGGAACATCTCCCATCCGCCGGCGTACACCGCTTCGCGATAATCGATCGGCCCTCGTTCCTGCAGACGATCATTGAGCGAGCCCGCAAATTCGCTGAGATTCATCGATAAAGCCAGGCCCAGCACGCCAATGATGCCGACCGCAATGGCAATCCGCCGGAACGTTCGGTTCCCCGACACAAGAATCAGCGCGATTCCCGATCCTGCGAATGACAACCACACCGCTCGCGTCATCGTCGCAAGGATCGCAATCGGCACGGACGCTAGCAGCATCCAGATCTTGGCGCCGCGAACTCTTCCGCGCAGGTAAGCGTGCGCCGCAAGCAATCCGAGAATGTTCAGCGACACCCCATTGGCTACGGCCTGCAGCAGCGGCCCACGCGCACGATCCGCATGAAAGCCCAGACTTTCATCCAGGATGAATTGCGGAAATATGAGCGATCGCGCGCCCACCAGAAACGCAATTGCAGTAAGACTGAGATATGCCAACACAATCAGCGAGAAGATCTCGAACTGTCGAAGGCGCCGCTCCGTCGTAAATACCAACGCGCCCAGATGAAACAGCGTGAATGGCACGATGAACTTCGAAGCCAGCAAGCTCCACGTCTCGTGATCGAACTGTTGGCCAGCGACGCTCGCCAGCGCCAGAATCAACAACCCGAACATCGGCAGGCTCGCCCGCGCGATGAAAGGAATCTGCCGCAGCAGGATGATTCTGCCGCTGACCCCTAAAACAAGAAGTCCGAACGCGACACGGTCAATTTCATAGAACTGCACATCCGGATGCCGAAGCAGCATCGCCGTCAACGCCCCAAGAAACAGTAGCGATGGCGCCGAGATCAGCAGCTGAATAGGCCGCAGGAGAGCCCTCGCAGCCCAAAGCTCGCCCTGCAAAAGACGATCAGGTTCAGCAGCCCGGGATGACCACTCCATCACTGGCCGCTCCCGCACACGACCGCTCGAAACGTCATCAACAAAATTCGGATATCTGCGGCCAGACTCCACGTTCGTATGTATTCCCGATCGAGTTCCACCCCGCGTTCGAAGGACGGATCGCGCCGAGCTTTCACTTGCCACAATCCTGTGATTCCCGGAGTCACATCCAGCCGCGCCAGGTGTTCGATCTCATAGCCCGCGACGTCATCCAGCGGATGCGGCCGCGGCCCAACCAGGCTCATCTCGCCCTTCGCCACGTTCCACAACTGCGGCAATTCGTCCAGGCTGTACCGCCTCAGATAACGCCCAACCCGTGTAATCCGCGGATCATCGGCCATCTTGAAGAATGGCCCGGACCTTTCATTGCCCTCGCGCAATCCGTTTTTCAACCGGTCCGCGTCGCTGACCATCGTGCGAAATTTAAAACAACGGAATAATCTCCCCTTCCTCCCCGCGCGCAGCGCGCAATAAAGCACGGGCCCGGCCGAATCGAGTTTGATCAGCAGCGCAATCACCGCCAGGAATGGCGCCAATACCGCCAGGGCCGCCATTGCCCCGGTCACATCGATCAGCCGCTTCAGAACCAGGCCCGCAATCGGCAACCGCTCCTCATGCAGGCAGATCATCGGAACTCCGCCCACTCTCTCCATTGCAGGTTCGGCCGGATTGAATCCGAACAGGTCCGGCACGACCTCCACGTCCAGGCGTAGCCGGCATGCCTCCTCCACCACCCACCGCGTGAGTTCAGTCTTTCGTGGCGCTGCCAGGATCACTTCGTCGACGAACTCCTTGCGCGCGATGCGCGCCAGATCCCCCGTCCGCCCGATGACTCCGCCGCCCAACGGCCTTTGATCATCAAGAAATCCGCAGATCGTCCGCCCGGTTGAGGCATGCAGCCGTACCTGCTCCGCAACGCGCTGGCCCACTCCCCCCGCCCCGATGATCAGCACATTTGTCTTGTCTGTGAGTTTTTCGGCCTCTTCCACGTGATTCCATCGTCTCCAGGCCCACAGCATCCCAAAATTCAAACCACCAACAATGCCGAACAATCCCGCAGTCACCCAGGTCGCGCCTTGCAACGTGTAACCAAGGCACAAGACCGCAGTGGCCAGTAGCACAGCCTTGCCGAGAATCCATCCCTGCGCTGCACGACCAATGTCCTGCCGGTGCAATCCCTCCGTGTATCCGATCAGGGTGATCAATGCCGCATGTAAGATCGCGACGCCCAGCAGCGACATTGGTGCTCCTGCGGAGTACTTGAACGACCACACCTGCGGAAACTCGGTCCGCAAAGGAACCAGGCACGCCCCCATCAACAACCATCCCAGTGCGACCAGAGCGAAGTCGGCAGCCATCGATCGAATCCACTTCAGCGCTGTCCGAGTGGAAAACGGTTTCGGCACCACCAGCGACGCGAAACTCGGTTGAGAATCCTCCCGCGCATGCCGCGTCGCGACACCTTTCTTCCTGACTCCGAACTGTGCCGGCCGCGGTGGCTTTCTTTTTTGCGGCCGAATTTGGGGCATCTCTCCCGGAATCAGTCTCGCCCAGTCTGGCTGCGACTTCGGCTCCTCGGAATAAACAGAAACTGTCGACACGTATCTCCTTCCTGCTTTCCTGCGATCCTTGAATCCTCAATCGGTCGGATTACAACCAGCGATAGAGCCTTTCCGGCATGGGAAACTCACGATCTCTGAACACTGTTCCTAAAACTCGTACACGCGCGTCATGCAGTCTTTCCATGACCTTCCGCGCTGTCACCCGCCGCGTATGCTGCGCCGAGATCACCACGACAATTCCATCGGCGAATTGCGCCATCTCCAGCGCCTCCTGCGATTCACCTGCAGGCTGGCCTTCAATGATCGAATACGCAAATTCCTTCCGAATCTCCCCCATATAGCTGTGCAGCACCGACAATCTCTCCTGCTCCCCTCCGTTTTCTTTAGCGCGCAGCAGCCACAAATTACTTCGCGGTACGGAAGCATTCCCCCGCAGCCCCCCGGCCTCAAAGCCGTCTTCCTCCCCTGTCAGACCTCGCGAACGACTTCCGACGACAGCAACACTCCCCCGCTCCTCCGCCGCAAGCGCCTCTCCGACACTCAGGCAAATGCTCCGCACATCCGTCCTTGCCTCAATCGCAGTAAACACCACTTGCCGCACTGGACGCGACTTTTGCAACGTGAATACCTGCCGCACCAGCCCCCGAATCTGTTCCTGCGCGAACCTCTCCCGATCCCAAGTCAGTTGCGGCTTCAAAGTCCGAATCTGCGGCGCCCGAATCTCGGCACTTCGCTCGCTCTCACCGATTCCCCACAACCCTGCGCTCATCACTCCCGCCTTCATGCCGAGAGCCTCCCGGGCATTCCCTTTGGCAGTGTCGCCAGCACTGGCGCATCCAGATACCCAAGCACGTCTTCCGGATCGCGGAACGCCGGATTGAAGTAGTCGGCGGCAAACGCGGCTCCCGTCCCCGCCGTACCCGCAGCGACGATTCCGAACGCCAGCACCGTCCATGCCGAGTGCACCGGCAGCGCCGGTACGACCGGCTGCTCCGCGATCGTCACATTCACGATGCCCCGCTGATCCAGCGCATCGTCCATGCGGGCTTCTTCATGCTTCTTCACGTACAGCAGATAGCTTTCCTCGGCCGCTTTCTCCCTATTCAGCAGGTCATCCTGTGCAACGGCGTCCTGCCCGAGCTTCTCCGTCAGAGCCTGGGACGCGGCCTGCTGCGCCGCCGTCGCGGATTCTCTTGCCCTCAGTGCCTTCAGCTGCACTTGCGCTCGCTCCAACTCCGATTTCGCCCACTCGTACTGCGTATTCTTGTCCGTCGTTTGATCCCTGACCGGAGCCAGGTTTTCGGCTGCGATGGCTTCCTGAGCCAGCGCAATCTGTGCGTCTACTTCCTGTACCAACCGGTGAGTCGGCTCGAACTTCGTCAGCAACTGCGTGCGCTTCAACTGCAATTCCAGTAGGCTCGACTTCAGGGACTTCAACAGTTCCGGATTATCCGCAGTTCGCACTTGCGTCGTTGTCCGCTCGGGAAGGCTCCCAAGCTGATGTTCGAGTTCCGCCACCCTTTGCTGCGTTTCGGCCAATTCAACCCGCGTCTGTCGCGCGCTCGCATCCAGCTCACTTAATCTCTGTAAAGCCAGGTCACGCTGCTGCGCCGCGGCCACTACCCGGTGTTGCGCCTCGAATTGCAGAAGCCGCCTCTGCGCCTCTTCCAGCTGCCGCCGAGACTCCGCTGTTTGCTGCTCAAGAAAATCCGACACCCCGTCCGGACGATGGATCGCCGTGTGCTTCTCCAAATAAATCCCCGACAGCGCCCCTAGCACCTTCGCCGCAACCCGCGGATCCGCGGCCGAATAGCGAATCGCGATCAGATTTGTCCTCTTGATCGGTGCCACGCTCAGCCGGTGAGCCAGGCGCCGCGCCATCCGCTCAATGCGTTGTTCGCGTCCTTCCCCTAACCGAAAGACGTGGAACCAATCTCGGCCCCCCATTCCGGTCTGCTCCACGACCTTCCGCAGGATTTCTTCGTCCCGCAAAAGTTCCACTTCGGAATTCAATTCTTCTTCCGTCACGCCGATGCGCGTGAGATCCAGCGGAGCATTCTGCCCCGCGCTCACCGGAGCATCCGTTCTCCCGGGCCGCACCAGGACCTTCATGTTCGCCTGATATGTCGTGCCGAACAGCGCATACAACGCGGCAACTGCCATCACGAGCACGCAAACAGAAACGAAGATCCTCCTCTGACGGAACAGCACCATCGCCATTTCCCGCAAAGTCGGTACTGACGGCGTGGTCCGTCCGCGATTTGGATCTTCGTCTGTCACTCAATTGATGGAAAGCTTTTCTAAAATTGACCGGAATTCATGTACATGCTTACGGAAGGTCTGCTGAGAAAACGCGCGATCTTTGAGATCGCATTCTGCGGAACGAACACCAGGTCCCCGGGTCGCAGGTGCAAATCTTCTTTCAAGCTGGTTTGTTTCATCATCTTCTTCAGGTTGAGCAGCCGCGCTTCCAACAGATCGTCATTCACCCGCCGGAATAGCACCACCTGTGAATGCTTGGCCTGCTGCGTGAGTCCCCCCGCAATCTGAACCGCCTCCATGACTGTGGTATCCGACCGAAGTTCGTATTTGCCGGGCTTCCCAACTTCTCCCCCGACAATGAAGTAAGGATGTTCGAATTCTTTGAGCGCCACCGCCGCCTGCGGGTCGTGCAGATACCCGCGATACGCCTTCTGGACCGCTTCCGTGAATTCCTCAAGATCGAGCCCCTGGGCCCGCACCAGACCGGCGTCCTTCAGCATCACGAAGCCGTCCGGCTGCACCGTCAGACTCTGATTAAACTCAGGCGCGACCGTGAAACTCACCTCGACCACATCTTCCGGACGCAGCCGGTAGAGCGAACGACGGGTTCCTCCGAGCAGAGGTTTCTCTTTCTCGTTCGCTCTACCGAGTCCTGCGGCCGTTTGCCAAGATCCTTCCCCGGCTCCGGTTAAGCCGAGATGGGAAGTCTCTGTCCCTCCACCCAGGCTGGTCTTACTCTCCTGAGCGAAAACGGCGCAACCCGCACAACAAATCAACGCAATTGCTATGAGTCGGACGGTTATGAAAATGCGCTTCATGCCTGGATGCGCCGTGACTTCTGACCTGAGCGTCGCTGCACAAGCGACCTCCACGCGCAAGGTAAGTCCAATTGCCTTGTGCAACAAGACGTGGGAAGTAGCACCTACATAAGTGGAAGATCTTTACTCATCCGGGAAGGAGAGATCCCCGGGAAAATCGGCGCTCCCGCAGAGAACTGTGTTTTGCATCACGCCTACCATTCGTACCGTCCACGAAAGTGGACTTGCATGTTTACGACATCACAAAACAGCCGGCTTCGACACGAGCCTCGCATGTGCAAATCTTCAAAACGCCTGCGCTGTCCCGGCTTGATTTTCAAATCGAGACGCCGTTCATGAACGCCTTCCTTGAACTCGCGTTTCAGAACGGAAAGCCGCCGCGCTAGATTTCAACAGCGCCGCTGTGCGCCAATCGCATTCGCCTGCACAAAAACGTTCCATTCCCATTTTGAAAAGCGTTCGCAAATTTTGTGACCGGATTCCTTGTGGATCACTTCCCCACTCCCTACAATCGCCACATCAATTTTCCTGATGCTTACAGGAGACATTCCGTCGCATGAGTCTGGCCGCCACTTCACAGTCGATTGGTGTCCTCATCGCCGATTCCAATCGCATGCAATCACAACTGCTCACCAGCGCCCTGCGCCGCCACACGGAATTTCACGTCGTCACTTGCGCCATGGACGCATTCTCAATCCTGCAAGCCTCGGCGACGCATCTTCCCCGGGTTGCACTTTTGACTCTCGCATCTCCAGCCAGCCTCTCCGACGCCGTGATGACACTGCGGCGCTTTCACCTCACCCATCCGGGCGTCGCCAAAGTGCTACTTGTCGACACCTGCGACCGTGAACTCGTCGTCGGCGCATTTCGCTCCGGCGCGCGCGGCATCTTCTCCATCACCGATGCCAACCTCCGCCTGCTCTGCCGATGCATCACTCGCGTCGCTGCCGGACAGATCTGGGCCAATACCGAACAACTGAATTATCTTCTCGATCTGATCTCCGAAGTTCCGTCCCTGCGGGTGCTCAACTCCACCGGTAATTCCCTGTTGACTCCGCGAGAAGAACAGGTAGTGGCCCTAGTGGCCGAAGGCTACGGCAACCGCCAGATCGCCGAAGAACTCAACCTGAGCGAAAACACAATCAAGAAGTACTTGTTTCGGATCTTCGACAAACTGGGAATTTCCAACCGCGTCGAACTTGTCCTCTACGCGGTGAACAATGGCGACCAGCGCCAGGCAGAATGGGTTGCCGCCACCAGCCATCTTTCCCCACTCTCATGAACTGGCGTCGTTTCTGTGTCATGCTGAGCGGGGATTGAACTTCGCGGAAAGCGAAGCTCAGCCACAGTCCAAGCATCCCTACCTCGCCTGTAACTCTTCGAGAAGCGCCGCGCCCCTGCAGTCGCCGTACGCCCGCAGTTTGAAACCCCAGCCCCAGCCCTGTATAACTTGGGACGAACCATCGTGCCCGAGGACGTACCCAATCCGCAGCCCAAGCCGCGCCGCTGGAGCATCATCGCCGCAGGCCTGCTTTTGTTGGCCCTCGCGTTCGTCGTGCTCTACACAAGCCGCGCAGCGTTCTCCAGCCCGCTTGCTCTGGTTGTGATCGCGGCGATCGGCCTCGCGGCGCTTCTCCTGCAAGTACGATTACGAAAAGATCTGCCCAGTCCCGTCCGCGCTCCGATATGGCTAAATGCAATCGGCCTGATCTGCGCCATAGCTGCCGTCTTCGCCGACCGTCTTCACCTGAACGTGGCACTCATGCTGATCGCAGCCTTCGGTGCAGTCCTCTGCTTCGGCATTAGCGGCACGAAAATCCTGCACAATTTGCGGAAGAAATAAAGGGTAAGCCGAAGTTATCCAACCACTGTCATCTCGACCGGAGCGTTGCCGAAGCGAAGCGGAAGGCAACGCGCAGTGGAGAGACCCTTTGTTCAGAAGTAAAATCGCGAACTCTACTCCCTGAACTCCACCGCCATAGTAGTTTCAACCGTCACCGGTTTCCCGTTCACCAGATACGGCTGAAATTTCCACCACCGCAACGCATCCATCGCCGCTTGCGCGAGCACATCCGGACCGTTCAGAGCACGCGTGCTCACCACCGATCCATCCGGAGCCACAACAATATCTAGTGCAATTACGCCTTGCAGATTCTCCCTGCGCGCCTCTTCCGGATAAACCGGCTGCACCTGATGCACGAGCAATCTCTGCATAACATCAGTCGGAACCTGAACCCTTGTCGACGTGGTGTCCGAATTCTTCGTCCCCGACTCGATCTGTTCCCACCCGCGATTCCATTCCCACCAGAACACCGCGCTCGCAATCACTATGAGCACAAACGAGACGATCCAGCCCCACCTCAGATCACGCCCTCTCCTCCTGGCAGCCGGACGCGAAGAACTCGAAGACCAGGCAGTTCCCGCTCCGTTGAATATCACCGGGGCCAGAGTTACCTCCATCTCGGGATTCGATTTCTTCGCCCATTCCCGGATCGCCGTCCGCTGTTCCGCCGTGATGCCCACGAATTCCAACCCACAGCGCAACTGATCCTGATACCGCACCGTCGCCTTTGCCCGTAGCGGCTCCGCGGTCTCGGAGAAATGAATCTCCAGTTCGACACTCTCGCCCGCCGACAACTCACCCGCTGCCACCGCGCCAATGCCGCGCTCGCCCACGTTCACAGAGCGGCCGGGAATCGTGTCGCGCACTCCTTCCCGCACGACTGTGATGTCGACGGGCCCATCCATCCGGAAGCGCGGCACACGTCTGCGCGAACCTGGACTCCCTCCTTGCATTTGTTTGTCAGACGCCATTCGGGATAGAGCTTACCCAATGAAAAGCGAATCCGCCATCATGCGGAACATCGATTTGATTTTTTCGGAGACTACCGACGCAAAACTCGACGTGAATTCCACCCGATCGCTTACCGCGTCAACTGCACAATCTCGTTTCCCCTCGCGAACACCGCCACGCTCGCCATCCCAATAAATAATCCGTGCTCGACGACACCCGGCATCATGCTCAACTCGCGTGCCAGCCCCTCCGGATCCGGTATCTGCCCAAACCGGCAATCAAGAATGTGATTGTTCTCGTCCGTCACATACGGCTTCCCATCATCCCCCATCCTGAGCCGCACATCCGCCCCCAGAGCGGAAATCCGCTTTGCAACCAACGCCTGCGCAAACCGTATTACTTCCACTGGAAGCGGAAATTTTCCCAGCACCTGCACCTGCTTCGTTGCATCGGCCACAACCACCATCTGCCGCGTCGCCGACGCCACAATTTTCTCCCGCAGCAGCGCCCCGCCGCCTCCCTTGATCAGCCGCAGTTTCGGATCGACCTCATCCGCCCCATCCACCGTCACCGCGATTTCCTGGCAATCATCCAGCGTGATCAGCGGAATCCCGAGGCTCTCGGCCAACTCCTTCGATCGCACCGATGTCGGAATTCCCCGAATCCGCAGTCCCTTCTTGACTTCCGCACCCAGCAGCTTGATGAAATGCGCGGCCGTCGAGCCCGTTCCGAGCCCAACCACCTGCCCATCTTTCACGAATTGCATGCTTGCCCGCGCCGCCGCTTCCTTTTCCTGATCGTTGCCCATAGTCGCCTTTGACAACTGTCTTCAGCCCAGCACTTTCTCCGTATAAATCAGATATCCCGCCAACGCCAACCCGATGATCACCGTCAGAATCGTCAGCAGATCAAGCCCAAATCCCGCCGGCTCAAACGTTCCCGTCTCCAGGCGCTCCCGGTTCTTCCGATAACGTGCTAGCCCGCCGAACACTAGCAACAGCCCCGCGACGATCGTCCCCGATCCAAGCCAGACCGACACTCCCGCCGTTTTCATCCCATGCCCCTGCAGCGCCGCAAACTGCCGGATCGCGATCGAGAATCTCCCAATGGCAAATCCGAATACGATGATCGCCGCGCCCGTACGGACCCATGCCAGAAACGTTCGCTCATTCGCCAGATGATCGCGCGCCCGATCCAGATTGGATTTCTCGTCGCTCAATGCCGCTCCGATTCCGCCAGCATTATTCCACAGCCTTCGCGATCACCGCTGCCGCCCCGGCAAGATTCTTGATCAACTCCGCAGGAACGCCATGCCGCGCCTGCAAATACTCCGGAGCGTTGTACGTCACTGAAACGATTCCCGTCTCATCTTCCGCAACCAGCGCCTTTAGCGGCAAATCGATCGCCAGGCTCGGAGCCGCCACCATCAACGGCGTCCCGCCTTTCGGCGACCCAAAGATCACGACCATCGTGGGCCTCATCTTCAGCCCAACCTTCTCCGCCTCGCCGCTGTGATCGATCAGCGCGAAAACCTTCATCCCTTTCTCGACAAACGCCGCCTCCAGGCGACGCACAGTTTCGTCCACCGAATAACGGCTCGCGATCTGTGCCAATCCATTTTCTTTCATCAATCTTCCTTCCCAGAACAGTTTCCCGGATTATCTCCGACGCAGGATGATATGGAAAGCTGGCCGGGGATTGCGTAGAGACAGCCGCCTCGGCTGTCGGCGGAGCAAAGCTCCGCGCCAAGTGAACTGAACTCTGATTTGCTGATGGAATAATTGAGGACTACTCAGAAGAAGAACGCGACCCGCAGCCCTACGCCACCGCTCCAGCCGCTACCGCCGCCGGTCCCAACGCAACAACTTTCCCCACTCCCTGCGTCATCGCCTGATTCAACGCATGCTCCACGCGATTGATCACTTCCGTCACCACATCAATCGGATCATATTCCGTCCGGATCACCGCCTCGGCCACTCCCGCCGCAAACTGCGCCGGTTGACCCTGCGCGGCTCCATCCTTGGCTGGCAGCCGGACTTCCGAAACAATCTTCCGCAGCTTCTCGATCGCCAGCATGGCTTCCTTTTCCGCCGTCTCGCCCAGCAGGATCGCAATCGTCGAAGTGTCATACCGGAACGCCAGGTCATTCGATCGTATGTTCGCCGCAAATAGCTGCCCGGCACGCTCGATCATCGCCTGCACTCCCGCCTCGCCATATTCCTTGATCAGCGCACCGCTCTTCCCAAACTGCAGCAACACCACCGAGAGCGACGACGCATTCTGGATCGCGCGCTTGCTCTCCGCCAGCAACAGATCGATATACGAAGCTCTCTTCAACAGCCCCGACTTCTCGTCCGTTACCGACAGATTCTTCACCAGCCGCCGCAACCCGGCGTTATTCAGCGCGATCACCATCTGATCGGCCAGCGTCTTCAGCACGACCATGTCGGCCTGCTGCCACACCCGGCCGCGGTTATGCACAAGCACCAGAATCCCAACCGTCTCTTCTCCATCGCTCAGCGGCACCGCCAATATCGACGACGCTCCGAGATCCGCCACAAGTTTCTTCGACTTCTGCAATGCCGGAGCCTTCGGCGCATCCTGAATCTCCAGCGGATCATGTCCTTCCACCGCCTGCATCAGCGTCGAGGCCAATTCAGCCACCGCCGAAGGCCCCGCCTTCTTGTATCCCTCGGCGCAAAATTCATCCATCGCGCTCGGAGGCAATCCCGCTTTCCCCATCACCGCAAAACAGCGCGTCGCCTCCCAATGCGCCCCAATTTCTTTCACAGCCGTGCTCAACACCGCAGGGGCAGTTCCCTGGTGATACAGCTTCCGCGTAATCTCCGCGACTTTCGTGAAGCTCCGCACATCCGCCGCCGGATCATGCGCAGGCGCCGCAGCCACCGGAGCCGGTGCCGCAGGCACTGCCGCAGCAGGCGCTGCCGCCGGAGGCAACGGTGCCGATCCCGCATACCTCGGCGTCACACCAGCCGCCAGATACAACCTCTGCAAATCTTCGTTCCGTTCTTCCTCGCGCGGAAACAGTTCCTGAATTCTCTGCAGCCGTTCCACCGCCTTGTTCCGCATCCCGTACTGCACGAGAATCTCAGCCTGCAGCATCAGATCCTGCAGCGTTCCCGCTCCCAGCGTCGGGCTTTCCGCCTGAACCGGCTCCTCCGCCGGCTTCGAGGCCGAACTGAATCGCGACGCAATCACCTTGAATCGCGACTCATCCACCTTGCCTTTCAGCATGTCGAGCCGCTTCAGATGTCCCGGCTCATACGGATCCACCTCCGCCGCCCGATCCAGGCACTCCGCCGCTTTCGCAAAGTCTCCCGTGCTGCAGTACAGATCGAACAGCTTCAGCAGGGTCTGGCAATAATCGTTTTCGCGGTTCGACGAGTTATACAGCTCGCTCAGGAACTCCAGCATCTCCGGCGACGCTTTGTGCGCCGCCGCGATGTCTTCCATGATCGCCGTGAACTGCCGCCGCTCCCCCCGCCGTCTCTGGAATTGCTCCAGCTTCCGCGCCAGCCCAACCGCCGCCGCATCCTGATCCGCATCCAGGAAACTCCCAATCAATCCGATCACCTGCTGCACGCGTCCCGGATTCTGCTCAAACAACTGCCACACCAGCGGCTCCGCCTCGGCATGACGCCCCGCCGCCAGCAGCGCATCGGCATAAACTTCTCGCAGCGCGGGCAAAACCTGCCCGGAGTTCACCTGCGGCTCGAGAATGAAAATCGCCGCGCCCGCCTGCCCCTGCGACAGCAAACTCTTTCCATAGGCTATGACGATGCTTTGATCCGAGGCATCTTCCTGATACGCGCGCTCATACCACTGCGCGACGTTTCCACCCTCGGCCTCGACCTGTTGGGCAATTTTCTGAAACGCAGCAGCCGCCGCTTTCCGATTTCCCGACTCCGACGCCAGTTCCGCAACGCGCAGCAAATTCGCCTGCGTCGGCTCGATCGCCACAATCCGATCCAGAATCTCCGCCGACTCCTGCTTCTTCCCGAGCTTCGCCAGATCCAGCAGCGCAGCTTCATACGTCCCGACCGCCAGCTTCTTGTTCGAACCCTCCAGCAACTGTCCGAACCGGAACTTCTGCTGCCACGTCGGATTCCCGTGCCGCGCCAGCTTTTTATAAGTCAGGCTCGCCCGGGTCGCATCCCCCGCCCCAACCTGCCGCTCAAACAACTCGCCCAGCAGCTTCACCGCCTCGGCATTCCGGCTCAGCGACAGACA
>DATEJO010000037.1:0-42707 GCA_035277905.1 Candidatus Sulfotelmatobacter sp. | reverse complement strand
GCTCGCGATTTTCAAGGCATTGATCGAAGCAGCAGTCAAACGAAATGGCGCGTGAAAAGAGGCTTGAGGAGGGCCGCTACTTTTTTCTTTTGCGCGCGGTCTTCTTCGTCGGCCGGATCTGCTGCAGAAGCACGACGACGTGCGCGAGTGCCGTGTTGTCGAGATTCAATCCTTCTGGAGTTTTCGCCTTCAGCCCCACGCAATCGCCGCGAACACCGAGCAGTTCTGCGACCCGCGCACGAATCGCAGCAGAGTGTGGACCAATCTTCGGTGCAGCCAGAATCAGGCTGGCATCGATATTCGCAACGCCGTACCCGGCTTCGCGAACTCGCTTCATCGCCTCGCGCAAAAACACGACCGAGTCCGCGCCCTTCCACTTCGGATCGGACGGCGGGAACAAAGCTCCGATATCCGGCGCAGCAACGGCTCCCAGCAAAGCGTCAGTGATGGCATGGAGCAGCACATCGCCGTCGGAATGCCCGCCGAGCCCTTTGTCGTGAGCGAGCATGACGCCGCCAATCTTCAGCGGAATGCCGGTGTGGAATTCGTGAGAGTCAAACCCGTAACCAATGCGAGTCGCTGGTCGTTGGTCGTTCGTCTTTGGCATTTTTTGGGTCGGGTGGAGCAGTTACTTCTTGAGATAGAACTCCGCCAGTTCCATATCTCCCGGAGTGGTGATCTTGATATTTCGCGGCGAGCCCATGACCACGGCGACTTCGTGTCCGGAGCGCTCTGCGAGCGAGGCTTCGTCGGTGCCCATGAAACCGTCCGCTGCTGCTTCGTCGAAGACTTTCTTGATCACGTCGTAGCGGAATCCCTGCGGAGTCTGCGCGAGCACAACTCCGGCGCGCGGAATCGTCGCCTTGATGATCGCGCCCTCCGCAGTTCGCTCAACTTGCTTCACTGTGTCGACGGCGGGTAACCCGGCGATCGCAGCACCATATTTTTTGGCCGCTTCGATCACCTCGCGAATGATTTCGGCAGTCACAAACGGCCGCACAGCATCGTGAACGAGGATAATGTCGTCCGCAGCGGCGCTGACCGCATTGAGCGCGTGCTCGACGGATTGCTGGCGATGCTCGCCGCCTGTTACGAGTTCGACTTTCTTCCGGAGCACGTCTCTGGCGTCTTTTTGCAGGCGCTCGCGAAATCCTTCAATTTCGTGTTCCCGCAGTGCCACCCAGATTTCGCTAACCTCAGGCACGTCGGCAAACTTCCGCAGCGTGTGAACGAGAATCGGCGTGCCCGCCAGTTCGAAGAATTGCTTTGAAGGCTGCGGCCTTTTCGATTTGGCATCCATCGCGCTGGGGACGGGAGCCATTCGCGTTCCAAGTCCGGCAGCGGGGATGATGACGACGACCTTCATGGCGGGCTGTAAGTATACGAGCGGTAAAGCCCGACTTCAAATCGGGTTCAGCATTGAGCAGCAAAGAACATGACGGACATCCCCGATGTCGTCCAACAACGTGGAGGTCCGTCATTCCTTTCGCGGCTAAGACGCGCCCTGCTTCGAATCGACGGCAGGAGACACCGCGACCGCCGTTGGTCCCGGCGGAGCGACTGGCACGGTGGCAGTTGCGACCGGGGTTGCGGCACTGGTTTGGCGCGAATACGCGGCGCGTTCGTCCCACTTGCCGAAGATCATCTTTCCGGCTGTGGTCTGCAGGACCGAGGTGACCGAGACCTCAATGGTCTTGCCGATCATCTTGCGCGCATTGTCGACCACGACCATCGTGCCATCATCCAGGTAAGCGACGCCCTGGTTGTATTCCTTGCCCTCTTTCAGGATGAAGACGCGCATGGTCTCGCCCGGCAGCACGATCGGCTTCAGCGAGTTGGCCAGTTCGTTGATGTTCAGCACCTCGACTCCCTGAAGCTGAGCAACTTTGTTCAGGTTGAAGTCGTTGGTGATGATCTTGCCTTCGTAGACTTTGGCGAGCTCGATGAGTTTCAGATCAACTTCGCGAACAGCGGGAAAATCATCTTCCACGATCTGGATTTGCAGGTTGGCGACCTTTTGCAGCCGCTGCAGAATGTCGAGACCGCGGCGACCTCGATTCCGCTTGAGCGAGTCGGCAGAGTCGGCGACGAGTTGCAGCTCTCGCAGGACAAACTGCGGGGTCACAATCACGCCGTCGAGGAAACCGGTCTCGGCGATGTCGGCGATGCGTCCGTCGATAATGACGCTGGTGTCGAGAATCTTGTAGCTTTTCTTGCCCTGCTTCTCGCCGCCGAAGATTCCTCCCAGAGCCGCCAGGTTGAGCAGATCGCCCTTGTTGGCGCCGACGATCAGGCCGACGTAGGCCATCAGCAACATGACGAGGATCTGGAGAAAGCTTTGGGTATGGCCCTCGGGGACACTGCTGCGGATGACCAGCGCAAACAGGTAAGCACCGCAGATTCCGAGGATGCTCCCGATGGCAGCTCCGATCAGCCGCTTGAGGCTGACCATGCGGAGCTTCCATTCGAACAAGACGATGGCCGCGCCGATGATGGCCCCAACTCCGGCATCACGAACAGGAGAAATCCCAAAGGGAGTAATTTCAAAGCAGGTGACCGCTACAACGATTACAAAAAGAAGACGTACAAAGATGAGATCCACGGCAAACCTCCCCGCGGATGCAACTTTCCCCTGGAACGTGGGTGGTGCACCCGTGCCAATTCCCGCCGCCCCAGCGGGACTCAGCCTTACGAATTCGGGGCGCAAGAATAAGGGGAATGAAAGCACGCCCCGCTTCCAACCCTGAGGGGCCTGGTTGGAGGGTGAGTAAATCTAACGTCAAGAGTATATACCCGCGGATAGACGGCTGCGAAGATGCCGGTTCGGCAGAACCCGCTGTCCGATACCTGCTTCCCTCCGCCGGACCTAAGGACCTCCTAGAGGCCCCATAGGGGCCATCTACAGCAAATTCCGGGTGCGATCTTGCGATTGCAAGGGCATCCTAAACGACGCAATTGCGAACTGCCTTGGTTGCAGTTGCCAGGCCCGTAGTAGCAGTCCACTTGGAATTATCGGAGGAGACTATGACGCGAGCTTTGCGATTTCTACAGATAAGCGCCCTATACATCCTGATTGCAGGTTCTCTGGTCCTCTACGCACAAGATGACAAGCGACAAGAACAGCAGCGGCCAGCAGAGCCTCGACCTGAGATGAATCAGGACAAGATGAATCCGCCGCGGCAGGAAGAGGCGAAGCCGTCAAGGCAAGATAAACAGGACCAGAGAGCGGAGAAGCAGCAGGAGAAAGAACAGCAAAAGCAGTCGCGGGAGCAGATGAAGGGCGACCGTCAGATGAACACTGCGCCGCAGGGGCACGCGCATCCGGCGGGGAAAAGCGCGCACATTCCCGACAATAAGTTCAGGGCGAGTTTCGGCCGAAGCCATACGTTCGTCGTGCAGCGTCCGGTTGTGGTAGAAGGCCAGCCGGGGTTTGTTTACGGCGGCTATTCGTTCGTCTTCGTCGATCCCTGGCCGGAGGATTGGGCTTACACGGACGACTGCTACGTGGACTACATCGATGGAGAGTACTTCTTGTTCGATCTGATGCATCCTGGGGTTCGAATTGCGCTGTTCGTAGTGATGTAAACGAGTCAGAACCAGCGCGGTGACCAAGCCCGCTCACGATCAACCAGTCGTGAGCGGGTTTTTCAATACGGTGGCTAGTGGTTAGTGGCTAGGGGCTAGCGAAGGCCCGTACGTATCCACTAACCACTTGCTTCCGCGCTTCCTTTCTCGCGATTCAACAGAATGCGGGTCTTCCCTTCCTGCTAGACTTTTGTCATGAAAGCGCTCGTTCTTACTGCTCTCACTGGACCGGAAGCGTTATGCGTTCAGGATTTCGCCGAGCCCACTCCGAAACAAAATCAGACGACTGTGCAAGTGAAGGCTGGGGGCCTTAATTACGCCGATCTGATGACGACGCATGGGGGATATCCGGGAATGCCGGATCCGCCGGTGGTGGTAGGTCGCGAGTTTTCCGGGGTCGAGGAAGGCAGCGGCAAACGAGTGATGGGATACGCGCAGTGGGGAGCGTTCGCGGAAAAAGCGGCGGCTTATTCCAGCATGCTGTGGGCGATTCCAGATTCATTTAACGACGAGCAGGCGGCGGCATTTCCCGTGAATTTCTTTACCGCGTACCTGGGATATTGGCAGGCCGGCATGACGCAGCCCGCAGCGGCGGGAAAAAAATATCGAGCGCTCATTCACGCGGTCGCCGGCGGGGTCGGCACGGCCGCTGTGCAGATTGGAAAGCTGCTTGGGGTCGAGATGTACGGGACGTCGTCGTCGGATGAGAAATTGGCGCGGGTGAAAGAACTGGGATTGCAGCATGGAATCAATTACAAGCGCAACGATTATGAAGATGCGGTGAAGAACCTCACCCGCGGAGAAGGCGTGGACCTGGTTTTCGAGATGCTTGGCGGCGAGCACACAGCCAAGAGCCTGCGCTGCCTGCGCGATTTCGGACGAGTGATTCAGTACGGGACGGCCACCGGAAAGCCTCCCAAGCTGGATTTGCGCGCGATGTATGCGAAATCGGGCATCGTGCAGGGATTGTGGCTGACGTATCTTTCGCAGAAGGCGGAGATCATGGAACCGGCTTGGAAGCAGCTCTCCGCATGGATCAAGGAGGGCAAACTGTCTCCGGAGATCGGGCGAGTTCTGTCGTTGGAGAAGGCGGTCGAGGGATACAAGATGCTGGAGGAGGGAAAGAACTACGGGAAGATTGTTATAAAAATTCCGTAGCGACTCTGGGGAAGACTTTATGAAGAAAAAAACCGCAGTCACGCTCTACGAGAAGCCGACTTGAAGCACGTGCCGCGAGGTCAAGCGTGTCTTGACCGAACAAGGTGTGGAGTTTGAGAGCGTCAACTACATCAAGGATCCGTTGTCGGCGGATGAGTTGAAGGGCCTGCTGCACAGGGCGGGACTTCGGCCGAATGACGTGCTGCGGACGAAAGAGGCCGCGTATGGGGAGTTCGTAGCTGGAAAGAATTTGAGTGATGATGAATTGTTGAAGATCATGGCGGCGCATCCGGAGTTGATTCAGAGGCCGATCGTGGTGCGGGGAGACAAGGCGGTACTGGCTCGACCTGTGGGGAACTTGGCGAAGCTGGGAATTAAGTGAGTGCAGGACCTTCACTAACGCCGTCGCTCGTTGGCAGCGATCGAAGGATCTGAACTTGCGGAGCCGGTCGCAGGTCGTAGGCTGAAGTTTACGTCAGTGCGCCACTCACCCTCGGCAAGTTTAATCACTTTAGACTTGGCCTGTGAAGCAACGCCTGGATAGTAAACGCGGGATTTCCAATCCGAGCTGTCGAATGGTGCCAAGAGTCCCACGCCTACGATGTATTGGCCGGGCTGAAGGCCGGCGGCTTCGAAACGTCCGTTCTTATCTGCCTGCACTACGAACTGTGGATGCACCGGCAGAATTGGGATTATTGCTACTTTCACGAAGCTTGCCGGATTTCCTTTCGCAGACTTGACTCGGCCTGCGAGTTTTCCGTCCGCTATGAGCGAGAAATCGAGGTCGCTACAGGTGCGATTGGCAACTGGTATTTCCCCGTTTGAGCTGACGTTTGCCCCAAAGGTCCATTCTGAAGGTTCTATTTCGCGTAACCCCCGTTGGGTCGCGGCGCTCACAACGTAGGACCCGGGCGGAAGCTCAAATTCGAAACGGCCGTTCTTATCGGTGAGTGCTTGGTATTTCAGCCCAGAAGGTAAGCTTTTCGCCACAACCTTGTGATGGGCTACGGGCGTCGGATGGAGGTCATCATATGTTGGGCCTATATGAACCACCTTGCCAGTCAGAATGCCCTTATCAATGACCTTGCTCAGTTCGCGCAAGACGGCAATATCGCCTTCTGCTTGGCTCGCGGGTTTACTGCGGCTATAAAATGGTACTTCTAATGGGACGTTGCGTATTTCGTCGGGCCGAGATTTTGGACGCACGTAGAAGAGCCACCGATCCCCCGCTTTGATTTCGGGCTCGTTCTTGGGAAGGCAGGCTTGGTTGACAGAGGCAGTCAGTTCGCTGCTGTCGCCTGCGAATACTTCATCGGGAATCAAATCAAGACGCTTGTCGGTCTCGGATATTTTCACGGCTGAACGAACGGTGCCGACAAACACGCGCGTATAGCCTTTAGTACCGCAACGACCCCTCTCAGAAAAACCTTCTAGGCGCACAACGCAGCCGTTTTTTGCCGTTGGTTGCGCGTTGCGAGCCACAGCGAGTGGAGAACGGCTTAGACAGGCGATGCTTAGCCCGGCGATGCAGAGTGTCGCTCTAGGCCATGTCTTCACCGCACAATTGTAGCCGGATTGGGACGGAGCCGGGACGATGTGGAGCTACGGCTCAAATACCCATTCTTCACTGACCAGGAAATTTGCGATTGAGCAGAGCGCGATCGCGATGGCATTTGCCAGCAGGTAGTTCATGTGTCCCTCACCGACCAGGATTTTCATCAGAGCGAGATTGCCGAGGATCGAGACCGCTCCCGTGGTCAGATTGAAACGGAAAAGGCGCGGCAGGGAGCGGCGCCACGAGGATTCAACTCGATCCGACCAGGTGAATTGTTCGTGCCAGACGAAGTTGTGAATGACCGCAGCCTCGACCGCGATGGCCGTCGCCAACAAGTAATTGAAGTTCAGAATGCTGCGCAGGAAAAAGAGCACGGCGAACTGCACGCCGATTCCGATCCCGCCGACGAAATTGAATTTGAACCAGCGAAGGAGAACTGAAGTCCGTTCTTCAGTTTTCTGGCTCATTGCGGAATCCTTTCTTCGCGATAGAGCCGGACTGTGTTCTTCACGGTGAAGAACAGGACCATGAGACCCATGCCGACGAGCCCGATCGTGCCGCTCACGTCGAAGAGCCTGTAATATCCGCCGAGAAAGTGAACCATCGGCCACCAGAACAGGGCCAGATTTCCCACAGCCAGCAGGATCCGAAGTTCGGTTGGTCCGAAGCGCCAGAAGGAAAGACGAAATTCTCCGAGAGCGTGGGTCGCCAGATAGGACTGGATGGAGAGCGTGAGGAAGGCGATGAGCAGGCCGATGGCGATCCAGGCGTGCATGTAACCGGAGAGCGCGAGACCTCCCATGAGGGCGATAGCGCCGAAGGTGTCGACCATGTGGTCGACGTAGAAACCGTAGCGTGGGCGCAGTCGCTGGCGGACGCGAGCCAGAGTGCCGTCGAGGGAGTCTCCGAGCCAGTTGAGAGCGAGGCAGACGATGACTCCCAGGAGGAAGATGCGATTCCAGGCCGCGAGGGCGTAACAGACACCGGCGCCAATCTGGGCAGCCAGCCCGAGAAGCGTTAGATGGTCGGGGCCGATGCGGTCGGGAGTGCGTGCGGCGAGCCACAGCAGAGTGCGCTTCTCGGCGGCGGCCACCCAGCTTTCCTGAACGCGCAGCATGTCGGGAAATGGACGCAGACGTCGCATTTCGAGGAGCACTCGTGGATTTACTTGTTCGCAGAATTCAGTCATGGTTTGGAATCCGGGGACTGCCATAGGTGCCTCTCTTTCATTTCGCACCAGCATTTCAGGTTGAATTTCTCGCAACGGCAGACGGAGGACAATGCAGTGCGGGTCAAACGATGGTCAAGCTGCAAGCTGCTGAAAACACGAGCAGATCCCCTTCAGGTCAAGCAGCCGGTGAGATACCTCGGGCTTGTCACTCTCGGTGGAGGATCGGGCGAGACGACCGCTCGACTGCTGCCGGGGCGGCGGCGCTGCTGCGCTATGCTTCGCGGATGGCAAACGAGAGCTGTTCGATGCTCCAGGCTATCTGGTCTTTGGTGATGATGGCGGGCGGGGCCAGGAGAATGTGGTCGCCAGAAATTCCGTCGACGCTTCCTTGCATGGGATAGACGAGGAGACCGCGCTTGAGGGCTGCCGCGGCTACGCGGGAGGAGTAGGTCTGGTCTGGCGGGAACGGGCGTTTGGTGGATCTGTCGGCGACGAATTCGACCGCCCAGAGCAGGCCCAAACCTCGGACATCGCCGACCGATTTTTCATCTCGCAAAGTTTGTAAGGCTTGTTTGAATTCGGAAGCTGGGCTGCCGGCGCGGTCGGAATCGGCGGCAGCGACCAGGTTATGCGTTTGGAGAGTTCGGAGTACGGCGCGGCCGGCAGCGAGTGAGATCGGGTGAGCGTTGTACGTGAAGCCGTGCAGGAATGCTCCGGAGCCAGCGGCGACCGCGTCAACGACTTTCTTGCTGGCGATAACCGCGCCGAGCGGGGCGTATCCGCTGGAGAGGCCTTTCGCGGCGACCAGGATGTCGGGCGAGACATCCCAGTGATCGACGGCAAAGTTGCGGCCGGTGCGGCCCATGCCGGTCATGACCTCATCGGCAATCAGCAGGATGTCGTGACGGCGGCAGATCTCGGCTATTGACTCCAGATATCCTGCCGGAGGAACGGTAGCGCCGAGAGTCGCTCCGCTCACCGGTTCGAAGATGAAGGCGGCGGCCTCGCCGTGCGCGGATTCGATTGCATGTTCGAGTTGGGTGGCGTAGCGAGATCGGCAGGTGCGGCATGCGTCGGTGCAATTGAAAGCGCAGCGGTAGGGATATGGCATGCCGATGTGGGCGAATTCGCGAATCATCGGCAGATAGATTTCGCGGCGACGCTTGTTCCCTGAGACGGACAGCGCGCCAAGAGTTGCGCCGTGATAGCTCTGGGTCCGGCTCAGAATCTGATGGCGTCGGATGTGTCCGGTTTCGACCTGATATTGGCGTGCCAGCTTAAGAGCTGTCTCGATCGATTCCGAGCCGCCGCAGGTGAAGTAAACAGCTCCGCCGCGGAAATTTTCTCCGGCAAAGGCCAGCAGTTCTTCTGCATATTGTTCGGCGATCGGAGTCGTGAATTGGCTGGTATGAACGAATTCAAGCCTTGCTGCCTGCTCTGCCATTGCAGCAGCAATCTCGGGCAGGCCGTGGCCGATCAAATTCACGGCGGCTGAGCCAGAGAGATCCAGATATCTCTTTCCCTCCGAATCCCAGATGTAGACTCCTTCCCCGCGAACGGCGGACGGGAAGTCTTTTCGAAAGGATCGCCGCAGAACAGAAGATCGAGGTATGGAAGGAATGGACGTGGGCACAGGCGATTATCGCATCAGAGACGTGCCGCAACGATAAGCCCTTCCACCTTCAATGATGTGCATATCTACCTTTTAGGCTGTGGGCACATCTAACAGAATAGCTACAGGATTTAGAGCCGTCCCAAGTTAGAGCGGGAGAAATCGCATACCTCTTTCTTGCAAGGACGTTCGACGAAGGAGGTCAAAATGGGGAAGTTCTGTTTTCGATACATCGGATTGTGCACAGTGGCCGCGTTGCTCGCGGCTGCGGTTGCGGTGGCGCAACAAGCGCCGGGTGCAGGCACTCCCGTACATCTGGTCGTTACGGCGGAAGCGCACAAAGGAAATAATCCGCCGGAGATCAACAAAGGCGAAGTGATGGTGTACGAGGGCAAGACCCGCGACACAGTGACCGATTGGATTCCGGCCACGGGAGACCATGCGGCGCTCGAGTTGTTCATCCTGATCGACGACAGTTCGAATGCAAGCCTGGGTTCGCAGCTGCAGGACATCAAGCAGTTCATCGGACATCAACCGCAAACGACAAAAATCGGCGTCGCATATATGCAGAACGGGATCGCCAACATTGCGGCGAATTTGACTGACGATCATGATGCGGCGGCAAAAGCCGTGCGGCTGCCGATGGGCGTCGGCGGGGCCAATGCGAGTCCTTATTTTTCATTGAGCGATCTGGTGAAGAGGTGGCCGGCAAGTAATGCACGACGTGAAGTGCTGATGATCAGCAACGGCATCGACCTCTATTACGGGATGTGGGATCTGGATGATCCCTACCTGCAGAGTGCAATTGACGATGCAGGGAAAGCGGGCATTATCGTGTCGGCGATCTACACGCCCGGCGCTGGTCACTTCGCCCATAGCTATTGGGAGAGCTACTGGGGGCAGATGTATCTTGCGGAACTGGCGCAAAAAACCGGCGGTGAAGCGTATTACATCGGCTTTAATGGCCCGCCTGTTTCGTTCGCCCCGTATCTTCAGAGCTTGAGCGAGAGACTAGGGCATCAGTATTTCCTGGGCTTCCTCGCTCAACCTAGGAACAAGGCTGGGTGGCAGCATATCCGCATCACCAGTGAAGCTCAGGGTGTCGATCTGGTTTCGGCGGGAAGGGTTTACGTTCCGGCGCAAGAGTGAATTCCCATTTCAGTACTAGAGTGCTGCCGGACGCGAATCGATCAACACTGATCGTTTGAGATTCCGATAAGATTGGGACTTATCGGGTCTCGATGACGAAACTCCTGCGTTTTTTCCGGCCATCGCATCAGCACACTGCATTTTCAGCAACCCTGTTGTTGATCACTGCAGTGATGCTGTCGCGCGTAATCGGATATGCGCGCGATGCCTATATCGCGTGGGCCTACGGAGCGGGCGGCGCGACCGACGCCTACGTGGCGGCGTTCACGCTGCCGGATTTTCTCAACTACATCGTGGCGGGCGGCGCGGCCTCGATCACCTTTATCTCCATTTATACAAAGTTCCTAGCGGAGAAGCGCGAGGGCGAAGCGCAGAAGACATTCTCGATCATCATCACAGTGATGACCGCGGTGATGATCCTGGGGACGATTGCCGCCGAGATTTTCACGCCTCAATTTGTCCGCTGGTTCGTGAAGGGGTTCACGCCGGAGAAGATCGCGCTGTGCATTCATCTGACGCGGATTCTGCTACCGGCCCAGATTTTCTTTTATGTGGGCGGGGTCGTCTCGGCGGTGCTGTTGTCGCATCGTCTGTTCCTGTTTCCAGCATTCGGACCGATTATTTACAACCTGTTCATCATTCTTGGGGGAGTCGTCGGCGGGCGGCATTTGGGGATCTCTTCGCTGGCATACGGAGCATTGATAGGCAGCTTTAGCGGGCCGTTTCTGGCGAGTGTGATTGGGGCGGCGAAGATCGGGACCGGATACCGTCCGTCATTTGATATATCGAATCCGGCATTTCGCGAGTGGGTAAAGTTATCGATTCCCCTGATGTTGGGCGTTTCGCTCGTGACGGTGGATGACTGGATCTTGCGGCACTACGCGGCGAGCGGCGTCGGTGATATTGCGCGTCTGAATTATGCGAAGCGGCTCTTTGCTGTGCCGATTGCCGTGCTCGGGCAGGCGACAGGGCAGGCCTCGTTGCCATTTTTCGCGCGGCTGTTCAATGAAAACAAGCTCAAAGAATTCGCGCGTACGGTGAACGATTCTGTTTATCGCGTTTCGGCGGCGTCGCTACTGGCTAGCGCGTGGATGATGGCAGCGGCGCTTCCGGTGATCGATCTCGTGTACCGGCGCGGGAGATTTTCGTTCGCCGATTCGCAGACCAGCGCCGTATATTTTTTCTGGTTCTCGTTATCTTTAATTCTGTGGTCCGCTCAGGGCCTTTATGCGCGGGCGTTCTACGCCGCTGGGGACACGCTCACGCCAATGGTGGCGGTCAGCGCCATTACTGTGATTTCACTGCCGATCTATTCGGTGTTGTTCCACACATTTGGAGTCGTCGGGCTGGCCTGGGCCTCGGATACGGGAATCGGGCTCAACCTGCTGGCACTGGCGGGGCTGCTGCATTACCGCAAACTCGTCCGGGTGGGCGAGATGCGATGGGGAGAATTGGGCAAAGCTGCGCTCACGGCGGTTGTCGCGGGAGTAGTCAGTTTTGAAGTCGCCAAGGCCGTCCCAATCGTCAGAGCTGGACACGGCAGCCGGATCGAGGATCTGCTTCAACTGGGGCTGGTTTCGGTTACATGGGCAGCGGCGGTCGCGGCGGGGCTTTGGCTGTTGGGATCGGATCTGCCGCGTGATCTACGGCGTAAACGTCAGGGGGCTGTATATCCGTCGGTAGCGGGGGGCGAAAGCGGCGAGATTATGGCCGCGGGAAGGTAGCTTCTTCGGTGCATCGAAACGAACGTTTGAGAGGCGGTTCTGTGAGGACAGTGGACGCATCTGAGGCAAAAACTCACTTAAGTGAGCTTCTTGCGAGAGTGTCGAAGGGCGAAAGCATTTGCATCGCGGTGGGAGGACTTCCGGTCGCCAACCTGGTGCCATGCGAAGAAGGCAAAGCAAAGGATCTGAGAAAAGTAGTCAAGGAAATTCGTGCGATTCGAAAAGGATCAAGGCTGGCAACGCTTTCTATCCACGACCTGATTCATGAAGGTCGACGATATTGAAATTTTCGTGCCGGATGCATCGTAGCGCAAAGAGCGCGCATTACGGTCGTCGAATCCTAGGGCTTTCTTTGGGATGTATGTTAGACCCTGCGATATACTCTCGACGGATCAGGTTCAATGATTACTGCGACAACGCCGGTGCCAATCCAGATTCTGGTGGAAAGACTCCGGGTCCAACCGGAATCCATGTTTGGCAAGGTTGAGCCGCTGAGGCGGTTTCTGCAGGAAACTCCGGTGGACGCCGAATCTCTCGGTCCCTATCTCAACTGGGACCGCCAGCACTACACGCGAAACCTAATCGACCGCACTTCGCTCTATGAATTGATGGCGATCTGCTGGGAAGTCGGCCAGGCCAGTTCGGTGCACAATCACCGCGACCAGAACTGCTGGATGGCGGTTCCGATGGGGCGCTTGCAGGTGGAAAATTTTCACCTCGTGAATCAGGATCTTGCCGCCGGATGTTGCACGCTGGAGCCGGCGGACACGGTCGAGATGAACATCCAGCATCCGTGTGCAGTGAATCCCGCGGATCCCGTGCACCGGGTGGTGAATCCGCGCGAATTCAATCAGCGCGCGGTGAGCCTGCACGTTTATTCGCGTCCGTTCGATTCGTGCGTGGTTTATTCGCCGGAGCAAGGCACGTGCGGAGAGATCAAACTGTACTTCAACACCATGTTTGGAAAAAGCGCAGGACAGTAGTGGCATGAAGCGGCGAATCTATCTAGCCGGGTTAATCGCGATCCTGATAGTGGCAGGCGCGGCATGCAAGAAACAGCCTGCACCCTCTACGCTGGATACATCCGAACATCTCAATCTGCCTTCCCTCAACGGTGCTGCCGCATCGGGAACGCAGACTGTGCTGGAGAAGACGTTCGATCTCAAGCTCTCGGCGATGTTCCCGTTTGAAGTTCCGGCAAACGCTGCCCGGCCGCACTTGCATGGGATTTTTCAATCATTTGCAGGGCAGGTGCACGGGCCATCAGACGAGACCGCGGATATTGGGTTCGCGATTCTAAATGAATCTCAGCAGGCGGATGCGGCCGAGAATCGGCCGACTCAGGCGATGTTTTCGGTCGATGCTTCGCACAATCAATCCGTGAATTTTGATTTGCCGCCGACGCAGGAGCAGCCGGTCAAGTACTATCTCGTCTTCCGAAATCCGGAGGGCGCCAAGAAGAACAGATTCGTGCAGGCCCACTTCCGCCTCGATTTCTAGCTGCGAGGCAGCTGCTAAAATATGGAAGTTGCCTCCCCGTAAAAAATCCTCGAATTCCGCACCGGCAGATGTTTCCGCCGCTACCGAGTCCACAGGAAAATCGGCTCGATCTGCCTCTACCACAGCTGGACTCGGGCGCATCTACCTGATCGACACGATGTCGTTTATCTTCCGCGCCTATCACGCGATGGCGCGGCAGAGGCCGATGTCGACAAAGAGCGGCCTGCCCACGGCGGCGATTTACGTTTTTGTCAACATGCTGCGGAAGCTGCGGGACGATTTTTCTCCCGAATACCTTGCCGCCGTATTCGACGTGGCCGGCCCGACGTTTCGCGACGAGCAGGGCGAAACACTGGCTACTGTTCGCAAGTTCGACATCAAGACACAGACCTTCACCGAAATCGAATACAAGGGATACAAAGCCAATCGGTCGGCGATGCCGGAAGATTTGGTGCAGCAGGTTCCGTACATCCGGCGGGCACTTGAGGCGTACCGGATCCCGATGATCGGCGTGACCCGCTTTGAGGCCGACGATGTGATTGGAACGCTGGCCAGGAAAGCAGCGGAGGCGTCGCATCCGGTGTACATCGTGTCGAGCGACAAGGACATGATGCAGCTGGTCAACGACAAGGTGTGCATCCTGAATCCGCCGAAAGACAACCTCATTTGTGATGCGGCGAAGGTGGAGGAGATTCTCGGCGTGCCGCCTGAGCGCGTCATCGATGTCATGGCGCTGCGCGGTGATTCGATTGACAACATTCCCGGAGCTCCGGGGATCGGCGACAAAGGATCGGTCGAGATCATTAAGCGCTTCGGAACAGTTGAACAGGCATTGGAGCGTGCGGCCGAAGTGGAACGCAAGACCTATCGCGAATCGCTGCAGAACAATCGCGAGGCGATCCTGTTCAGCAAGAGCATGGCGACCATCGACACGAATGTTCCGGTGGAACTCGATGTCAACTCGATGCGAGTCGGAGAGCCGGATGTCGACGCGTTGCGGGCGTTGTTCACAGAGCTTGAATTCACTTCGCTGCTGAAGGAGCTGTTGCCGGTGGTTGAGGTCAGCGGCACCGAATATGTCGACTCGAAATCCGGGGCAGATGTTGAAAGAGTGCTGAAGACGCTGGGGAAAACAGGCGTGCTGAATGTTGCGATTGAGCATGGGGAGGCAGAGGCCGGTGAGGAAGAAGAAAAAGAGCAAGAAGAACCACAGGATAATCAGCTCTCGTTAATGGGTGTTGCGATGCAGTCCGCGCCGGAGCCGGCAGCGCGGCGCGTGTCCATATCGGCAAGTGCGGGCAGTGCGACTACGGTGAAGCTCGACGCAGGCGAGGCGGCCAATACGCTACGTGCGGCGTTAGAGAACCCCGACGTTCCGAAGTCTGTCCACGATTACAAATCGGCGATGCACGCGCTGGTCCCGCTTGGAATTGAAGTGCGAGGTGTGCGGCATGATCCGATGCTGTACTCCTACCTCCTCGATCCGACGTATTCCTCCCACGCGTTGTCCGAAATCGCGCTGCGGCGATTCAACCTAAAGCTGGCTGGCGAACTCGCCGAAGCCGCGGACATTACCGGAAGGCTGACGCAAGCGCTGCGAACCGAGGTTGAGCAGGCGGGACTCGAAAAGCTCTATGAAGAAGTCGACCTGCCGCTGGTTCCCGTGCTCGCGCGAATGGAAGACACAGGAGTCAAGATCGACACATCGGCCTTGTCGAAGATGTCGGTGGAACTGGAGCGCGAGATTGCCGCGAAGGCCAAGGAGATTTACGAAGCTGCGGGAATGGAGTTTAACGTCGGCTCGCCCAAGCAACTGGGTGACGTTCTCTTCAATCGGATGAACCTGCCGAAGCCGGTGAAATACGGCAAGGGGCGGACGATCTCGACTGCGGTCGATGTGCTGGAAGAGCTGGCCGAGAATCATCCCATTGCGCGGATGGTGCTGGATTACCGCCAGCTGACGAAATTGAAATCGACGTACGTCGATGCGTTACCCGCGCTCATCAATCCGGCGACAGGACGGCTGCATACCACTTTCGGACAGACCGGAACGGCGACCGGTCGCCTGTCTTCGGCGAATCCGAATCTGCAGAATATTCCCATTCGCACGGAGTTGGGCCGCGGGATCCGCGCTGCTTTTATAGCGGAGCCCGGGCATGTTCTGTTGACCGCCGATTATTCCCAGATCGAACTTCGGTTGCTGGCGCACTTCTCCCGGGATCCGCTGCTGGTGGAAGCCTACCGGCGTGGCGACGACATTCATACGCTCACGGCTTCGCAGGTCTTTGGCGTACCGCCGTTAATGGTCACGGCTGACCATCGGCGGCAGGCGAAGGTCGTGAACTTCGGGATTGTGTACGGCCTGTCTCCGTTCGGGCTTTCGCAGCAGCTTGGGATCGAGACCAGCGAGGCCAAGCAGTTCATCAACGCTTACTTTGAAAAATACAGTGGTGTCCGCAAATTCATTGATCGGACTCTGGAAGAGGCCCGCCGCGATTTGAAGGTCAGAACGCTGTTTGGTCGCGTGCGTCCGATTCCCGACATCAACAGCAAGAATACGAACCAGCGAGGATTCGCCGAGCGCACGGCCGTAAATACGCCGCTGCAGGGAACGGCCGCGGACCTGATCAAGATTGCGATGATCCGCATCGATGCGGCCCTGCGCGAGCGCGAGATGAAATCACGCATGACGCTGCAGGTCCACGACGAGCTCGTGTTCGAAGTGCTGGAGCAGGAAGTGGAGATCATGCAGTCGCTCGTGCGGGAGTACATGGAGCGGGTGCATGACCTCGCTGTGCCTTTGCGCGTGGAGATCGGCGTGGGGCCGAACTGGCGGGATCTGGAGTAGAGTATAGCTCCGGATGAATAAGTCCGGGGCCACATGAGACTGCGTGGTGTAAAATTACTGGGAACCCCTCCGCTGGCGCGGCAATAGAACCGGCGGAATCCTTCCAAGTCGGGACGTGGCTCAGCCTGGTAGAGCACTCGCTTGGGGTGCGAGGGGTCGGCAGTTCAAATCTGCCCGTCCCGACCATTTACTTCGACATTGTTGGTGAGCTTCCGTCAGCACCGCCCATCTCTCCAGACGGCAGGGCGATAGGCTCTCCCAACGGCAAAGGTCTGCCGAAATCGGGCGTTCCGTCCGGCTTCCAGGTGAACGGCTGTGCTCTTGGTGCACGATGATTTCCGCATCCCTGATTGGCCTCAGGATTCGCGTGATAGATGATCCAGTCCTCGGCGCCATCTGGCGACTTGAAGAAGCTGTTGTGGCCGGTTCCGTAGGCGTGGGCTTTTGGGGATTGCCAGAAGAGTGCGATCGGCGATTTCTTCCACGACGCGGGATCTAGCAGATTGTCGGAGGCGTGCGCCGTGAGCATCCCAAGCTCATAGAAGTCGGTCCAGCAGGCGCTGGCGGAATACACCATAAAAATCTTTTCGCCGTGCTGCAAGACTTCGGGCCCTTCGTTGACGTCGATGTGCACCGGCTCCTCTATGTCGAGCGCGGGGTTTCGCTCCGGATCGCGTTTGAGCACTCGGTCGCGGTCGCCCATCTTCTCCCATGGATATTCGGGCGTGGAAATGCGAGAGCGATGGCCCTTGATGGTCCAGGGATTCTCCAACTCTGCAATGTAAATCGATTGCACGCCGTTTACGTCACCTTCCCAACCCGACCATGCCGCGTACAACTTGCCGCCATCTTCAAAAACAGTCGGATCGATGGCCCATTTGTCGGATGGATCGGCGAGCTTGCCCTTCATGGTCCACTCGCCCTGGAGCGGGTCTGCCGAGGGATTTTCGAGCACCCAGATGCGGTGACTTTGATTGGTGCCGGCATCCGCGGCGAAATAGATGTACCACTTGCTATCGAGGAAATGCAGTTCGGGCGCCCAGATCTCGTGCGAGTATGGACCCGATTCTGGGGGCCGCCAGACTACCTTCATCGTCGCATGCTCCAAGTCTCCGATGCTGCGCGCTTTCCAGATCGTGAGGTTCGTCCCCACGGTATTCATGTAGAAGTAGTAGCCGTCTTTCACGATCACCCAGGGATCTGGTCCGGTAGGCAGCAACGGGTTGGTGAAGGTTCCTGCGGGGGGTGTGCCAGTGCGTTCGAGGGAGTCCCCTTGGCATAAGGCAGGGAGTGACATCAGTAAGATCGAGATGCAAATCAGAATTTTTCTCATAGGAATTCCTCAATCCTGGGAACACAAGAAAAGAACCATTCTTCTCCGCCGCTAAAGTAGTGGCTGAGAACGCATCGACTGCCTGATGAGAGGATGTTTTCGTACTCGCCGCCTTGAGGAGCTTCCGTTTGCGAGAAAGTGCCGAGAGAAAAGTTCGGCAGGCGTCCTAAGGTAAGCCAGAGCGCAATCTGCTCGATGATCCATTCGTTTGCCGAAGGATAGGGAAGGAGGTTGGCTCGCTCCTGATCGGTCATTGCATCGAGCACGGCCGCGTGAATTTGCGGATCGTGGAGGTTGAATTCATGTCCGCTGAGTTCGCGTCCGCATAGCAGCCGCCATACCGTGCTGAGATACGTTTCTCGCAGTTCGTTCAGTTTATGCCAGATGCCGCGATTCAAAAGGCAGACACCCGAGTTGAAGGGCGGTACATAACGCAGTCCCTCGCTGCGGACGACGTATTGCAGCATGGTCTCGTCGACGTGCCTCGGGTCGTAGGCAAAATGGCTGCGCAGCGATCCGGGTTCTTCGCGCGCATACCAGTCGTCCTCCTTGTGCCGATCGAAAAGAAGACTTACGTCGTCGAAGAAAAATGTGTCGCAGTCGAGGTAGAGGAGCTGGGTGAGAGACTCAATCGGCAGAGTGTCCAGAGCGAGAAACTTGTGGAAGGTCGGATAAAGGGACAAGATCGACCCTCGCGGATGGGCGCGCTGAAGAAACTCTGCGTAGTTTCCGAGTGAGTGAACATGAACGCTTTGTCGTTCTGCCTCGGCCAGCAGTTCGTCGCTGGCGCCATTGAACAGCAGCAGCCACACGGGGACCGAGCGGTTGTAGGCGCGCAGGCTGCGGATGCTCTGAATCCATTGGCCCTCGCGGCTTTGGTGCGGGAAATTCGCAAGCGAATAGTAGACCAGTTTCACGCGCCACCTGCCGTCATGCGGCTACGATTCGAACGCGTACTCTAGCAGACGGCGTGCGGATTCGCACTCAGCGATGAAAACATTGTCGAATCAGTACAATGTCTGCCTATGGCGATAGCCTGCCGGTCATTCGCGAAGATCAATCTTGGACTGCGCATTGGAGCGGCGCGCGCGGATGGGTTTCACGACCTGCTAACGGTCTATCAGACGATTGCGCTGCACGATGTCATTCACGTCAGCGTAGAGCGCGGATCCGGGATTGAGATCAAGTGTTCTGATCCGCGCGTGCCGCGGGATGAGTCGAACACATGCTACCGAATCGCCGAGCGGGTCATGCCCGCACTGGCTGCGAAGGGCCGGGTCGTCATCGAGATCGAGAAGCGGCTGCCAGTACAGGGAGGATTGGGAGGAGCTTCCGCCAATGCTGTCGCAACGTTGCTTGGCCTGGAGCGGGCATTACGGAAAAAACTTCCAGCGACCGAAAGGCTGCGCATTGCGGCGGAAGTCGGCTCGGATCTGCCGTTGTTTCTGGTGGGCGGGACGGTGTTGGGAGTTGGACGGGGCGAGCAGGTCTATCCTCTGCCCGATTTGCCTGCTATTCCCTGTGTGGTGGTGACTCCTGAGATTGGGGTGTCGACCCCGAAGGCATTTGCGGATTGGGATCGCATAAATGCCGGTGCGAAATTGACCGCATCGGCTGCGTCCGATAGAATGAATGAGCTTGGCCGCGGGTTGTCGGCGTGGCTGAGCGAGCCTTACTCCAGTGCTCCTTCAAGTTTCACGGAAAGGGGCCGGGCCGAGAATCCGCTTCTCTGGCTTGTCCGGGCTGGGATCGAGAACGACTTCGAGCAGGTCGTCTTTCCTGAGTATCCCGAACTGTGTGAAGGAAAGCATGCGCTTGTGCGTGCGGGCGCGAAGTATGCGTCGTTGTCAGGGTCTGGTTCTACGCTTTACGGGCTGTTTGGATCCAAAGGAGCGGCGAAGCGGGCAGCGGTCCGGCTGCGGAAACAGGGTTGGGCAGCGCAGGCGACTGTGACGTTGACGAGACGAGGCTACTGGTCGCGGATTTTCGATTGACGATTTCCGATTTGGCCTGGAAATTTCTGATTGTTGATTTTTGATTGTTGATTAACAATAACGATGCCCGGTTACGGGCTTTCAATCAACAATCAGGAAATCAACAACTAACAATCGGTTACTGGGCCGTCGACTAATGGTAGGTCAAGTGCCTTTGGAGCACTTTGTCTAGGTTCGAATCCTAGCGGCCCAGCCAGAAAACCAGTTCTCAGTTGCCAGTTCTCAGTTCTCAGTTGAACTGGCACGAGCCCGAAATACTGAGAACCGGTAACAGGGAACTGAGAACTGCCTATGGCTACTTTGGCGACGCCGACCGACAAGACGACCGAGAAGGTCGAGAAGAAGAATCCGCCTGTGCCCGACGACAAGACGGACCGGAAGCAGCGTCCGCGGGCGGACGACAAATTCAAGATCTTCAGCGGCACGGCAAATGAGCCGCTGGCAGATGAGGTTTGCCACTTTCTCGGGATGCAGCGCGGGCAGGCGCAGGTAACCCGCTTTGCCGACGGCGAGTGCTACGTTCAGATTCAGGAGAATGTGCGCGGCGCGGATGTTTTCGTGATGCAGCCTACGTGCCGGACGTACAGCAGCCGGGGCGCGACCGGCGTGGACGAGCACCTGATGGAGTTGCTGCTGATGATCGATGCGCTGAAGCGCGCATCGGCGCGGCGCATCACGGCGGTGATTCCGTACTTCGGCTATGCGCGGCAGGATCGGAAAGACAAGCCGCGAAGCCCGATCTCGTCGAAGCTGGTGGCCGATCTGCTGACGACGGCGGGGGCGCATCGGGCGCTGATTGTGGATTTGCACACGCCGCAGTTGCAGGGATTTTTCAATATCCCGGTGGATCATCTGTTCGCTTCGCCGGTGCTGGTAGATCACTTCCGCAAGCTGGCGTTGCCGAATCTGACGGTAGTTTCGCCGGATGCCGGCGGTGTGGAACGAGCGCGGTTCTTTGCGAAAAAAGTGGACGCAGCGCTGGCCATCGTCGACAAGCGGCGCGTGGAGATGAATGTGGCCGAGATCATGCATGTCATCGGCGATGTGCATGGACGGACGTGCCTGATCATTGACGACTTGATCGATACGGCAGGGACGCTGGTGAAGACGGCGCTGGCGTTGAAAGATAACGGCGCCAATGACGTGTTTGCGTGCGCATCGCATGCCGTGCTGTCGGGCCCAGCGGTGGAGAACATCCGGAACTCGGTCATCAAAGAAGTTGTGGTGACGAATACGATTCCGCTGAGTCCCGCGGCGGATGCGGCAAGAACGGAAAAGGGAGGAAAGATTTCGGTCCTCTCGATTGCAGGACTGATTGGGCGGGCGATTCAGGCCAATCACGAAGAGACTTCGGTGAGTAAGCTGTTCACCTAAAGTTTCAAAGCTGTGAAAGTTTCAAGGTTTCAAAGACGTGACGGCGAGTTTCTGTATGACTCCGTAACTTTGAGACATTGAAACTTTGAAAACTTCAAAATTGATCAACACCCTAGATAGGATTTGAATTTTATGGCGACTGCATTGGAAACGAACGTATTGGAAGGGCAACCGCGGGATCCGGGCACGAAGAATGACGCGCGGCGCGTGCGGAAGGACGGAAAGATTCCGGCCGTTGTGTATGGAGCGGGCAAAGACTCGCTCTCGATCAGCGTCGATCCTCGCGTTGTTACGCGCATTCTCAACTCGGAAACCGGGCACAACACGATTTTCGATTTGACGCTGAGCGGCGAGAAGACCAAGGCCATGATCGTGGACTGGCAGTATGAGCCGATCAAGGGCAAGCTGCTGCATATCGACCTGAAGCGGATTGCGCTCGACAAAGTGCTGCGCGTCAGCGTGCCGATTTTCCTGGTTGGTGAAGCGGCGGGCGTGAAGCAGGAGGGCGGCATTCTGGAGCAGATGCTGCGTGAAGTCGAGATCGAGTGCCTGCCGGCTGATATTCCGAGTCACATCGACGCCAATGTTGCGGAACTGACTTTCGGCAAGGTGCTGCGCGTTTCGGACCTGCCGCACTCGGAGAAGCTGAAGTTCCTGACGGACGCGAATCAGCCTGTTGCGCACGTGACCTCGGTGAAGGAAGAGGTTGTGGCGACTCCTGAGGCGGTGGCTGCGGAAGCGGCGGCTGCTCCGGCTGAGCCCGAAGTCATCAAGAAGGGCAAGCAGGAGACTGAGGAAGAAGGCGCCGAGGCTGCTCCGGAGAAGGGCGAGAAGAAGGAAAAGAAGTAAGGAAGCGCGACAAACGCGCGATTCACGCATCGCACAACCCGCGATGCTTCGCGCGTCGCGCCCTTGTCCTTCGCGAGACAAAAAGCGTCTCGCTCAGGATGGCGGTCCCGAATTGAGGAAGCATACGCGGCGTGAAACTGATCGTTGGTCTCGGCAAGCCCGGAATCGAGTATCAGTTCACCCCGCATAACCTGGGATTCCTGGCGATCGATCGGATCGCAGGCAATCTGGGTGTGGAAGTGAGAAACCGGCAATGCCGGGCGTTGACGGCGCGGACAATAATCGCCGATCAGATGGTGCTGCTGGCCAAGCCTGAGACGTTCATGAATCTGAGCGGTCTGGCGGTGCGGGAGCTGCTCCGGGAGTACGAGGCGAGTCCGGAGTCGGACCTGATCGTGATTCAGGACGAGCTGGATTTTTCGCTGGGCACGCTGCGGATTCATACGCGGCGGAGTTCGGCGGGGCACAACGGAATCGAGTCGATCATCGGCGCCCTGAACACGCAGGATTTCCTCCGGATAAGGATTGGCGTAGCCCCGGACAGGAAGGTCGGCGATGGAGCCGAGTATCTGCTGGCTCCGATGCGCAAGAGCGATCTCGCGGTCGTGGATGGGACGCTCGACACCGCAGCCGATGCGGTGAAGATGATTTTGAACGATGGTCCGGCGGCAGCGATGAACCGCTTCAACCGGAAAGAAGAAAGTGGCCAGCAGAGAGACTAGGGATTAGAGGCTAGGGGCTAGGGGCTAGTAAAACCCATGCTAGTTCCTAACCTCTAGCTTCTGAGCCCTGAGATTTTGGAGAACAGAATGAATCGTACTTATGAGCTGATGTTCATCGTCCGGCCGGATATGACGGACGAGGATCTGGATAAACTGATTTCGACGCTGCAATCGTCGGTGACGACGGGTGGGAGCGTAATCAAAGTTGAAAAGATGGGCAAGCGGCGCCTGGCTTATGCCGTGCGGCGCTTCCATGACGGTATCTATGTGCTGATGGTGGTCGAGGGTGGCGGGGCCATCATTCACGAACTTGAGCGGCGTCTTCGCGTGACTGAGCCGGTGATCAAGTTCCTGACCGTGCGTGTGGACGAGGAGCAGAAGCGTCTCGACAAGATCAAGAAGCTCCGCGAAGCGCGCAAGAAAGTCAGTGCGCAGCCGGCAGCGGCCGCGGAAGAAAGCGCGGCGGCTCCAGCGGCGGAAGCTCCGGCGAGCGCGTAGAAACAAGAGGCTAGGGTCAGGGACCAGGGATTTGTGATCTCGAATCCTGAATTGCACTCGCGCCTTTACTAACCCCTAGGCCCTGATCCCTAGCCCCTCAGTGGGGCGCGGCAAGACATTACGAGGAGAATTACGCAATGGCAGACGAAACGAAAGCACCAGAGCAACAATCAGCGCCACGGCCGGAAGGTGGTGGTCGTCCAGGCGGCGATCGCCCGCGATTCGGCGGTGGACGCGGACCGGGCGGACCTCCACGCGAGGGCGGCCCGCGAAAGTTTTTCCGGCGCAAGAAGGTTTGCAAGTTTTGCACCGAGAAGATCGAAGACATCAACTACAAGGATTACCGGCTGCTCGGACAGTTCGTGGCTGAGAGCGGCAAGATTGTGCCGCGCCGTCTGACGGGCGTGTGCGCCCCGCATCAGCACCGGTTGTCGGCGGCCATCAAGCAGGCGCGGAACATCGCGCTGCTGCCGTTTGCGGGACGAGCGAGCTAAGGAAATTGTTGATTGTTGAATTCATGATTGTTGAATAAAACCGACCCGTCCAATGGTTTTTTGTTCAACAATCAACAATCAAAATTCAACAATTCTGAAATTGAGCAGGATTGGAGCCATCATGGAAGTCATTCTGAAGGAAGACGTAGCGAAATTGGGGTCGCGCGGTGATGTGGTGAAGGTCGCCGAAGGATACGGGCGGAACTATCTTCTTCCGCGCAAGCTGGCCATCCAGGCCAATGAGAGCAACAAGGCCGTCATCGCTCAGATGAAGGCGGCTGCCGTGCGCCGTTCGGCCAAAGAGAAGGCGCAGGCCGAGGAATTGGCGAAGCAGTTCGAGGGAGTCTCAGTGTCGTTTACGCGCAAGTCGGGCGAGCACGATCAACTATTCGGATCCGTGACCTCAGGCGACCTAGCGGATGCGCTGACTAAGAAGGGCTTCAACGTCGATCGCCGCAAGATTCAGCTGCACGAGCCGCTGAAGACGCTGGGCGAATTCACGGTTCCGGTGAAGCTGCACAAGGATGTGACCGCGCACCTGAAGGTGATGATCGAAAAGGAAGCGGCGGAGGAGTAGGCTTCAGAATTTTTTACGGCGCAGGGCCCCGTTCAAAAGGCGCATTTCCGTAGGTTCGGATTCGGATAACTCTTTTGGTTCGGTACGTCATTGACGTAAATACTCTCTGTGGAAGGGGATCCCCATGGGTATCGGCAAGCGCGTATTAGCCATTGCTCTGTTGCTTTCCGCCAGCGGGTTCTTGAATGCAGCCTCCAATGGGACCAATGAAGAAACCCTGACCTTAAGCGAGCATCCGCTGCAATCTGAACTGGAAGACATCACCAATGTGCGGCTTCATCTCAAAGATGGAGACTTCCGCATCGTGGGCGTGGATTCCGATGACATCACGATCCGGACGGACGGAAAGAATATCTCTGAAGCCAAGCGCATGCGGGTGCGACTAAAGCGGTCGGGACATTCGCTCGATCTTACGTTTTTCAATGTTCCCAAGAATGAGTTTCAGGTCACGATTGCGATCCCGAGGGAAACCGCTCTCTTCGCCCGGATGCGCGGCGGCGATCTTTCGGTCGATGGTGTGGCCGGAGACAAAGATCTGGCGTTGATCGGAGGCGACCTGTCGATTCAGGTGCCCGATCCGGCTCAGTATGGTCCGGTAGACCTCTCGGTCAAATTTGGCGATGTGAGCGGAAGCCAATTTGGCAATCCGAAGGGATGGATTGGGAACCGAGTCAAGCAGAATGGAATTGGGAAGTATCGGCTGCATGCCCACGTGTTCGCGGGCGACCTCATGCTGAAGCCGTGAGTTGTTGCCGCTCTCACTCGATTCTTTGAACGTCAGCTGCGCTCAGGGTGTTTGAGGTGCGGGTTATGCCCGGATTACCAGCAGTGCGTTGACAATTGCTCCGCGCGTTCGGTACATTAAAGACTTTGGTAGTAGTGTGGTTGCCCGCCTGATGGTCCTGGCGTCCTCGTCAGGGGAATCAACGAGCGGTTTCTTTCGCAGCCTTTTTTCAAATCTGGGAGAGTTCCGATGTCAACGTATTTCCCCAAACAGGGGGAAATTGTGCGCAAGTGGTACGTCGTGGATGCGGATGGGCAGACGCTCGGGCGACTGGCTTCGCAGGTGGCACGCATCCTCATGGGTAAAGAGAGTCCGCGGTATACGCCGTTTCTTGACGCTGGCGATCATGTGATCGTGATCAATGCGGAGAAGGTCCGCACGACCGGCGTGAAGTCTGAAAGCAAGGTATACCAGCGTTATACCGGATACCCCGGCGGACTGCGGACGGAAGAATATAAGAAGCGGCTGGTGCGCAAGCCGGAAGCGATTATCGAAGATGCCGTGCGGCGCATGTTGCCGAAGAACAAGCTCGCAGCCCACATGCTGTCGAAGCTGAATGTGTACAAGGGCGACAAGCATCCGCATCAGGCGCAGAAGCCGCAGGAGTACAAGCTGGAAGTTCGGGAGTACAAGCCGCGGAAAGTCGCGGTCTCGTAAGGCAGCAAAGAGCGATGAGCTCTGAGCTGTGAGCAAGAGTGACTACTTCGAAAGGTTGAGAGCGAGAGGGCGGAGTTGGAGCGAGATTTTGCTCACAGCTCATGGCTCACAGCTCATAGCTAAAAATGGCAGAGTTGGTTCAATACTACGGAACGGGACGCCGCAAGACGGCGATTGCCCGCGTTTATTTGCGTCCGGGGAACGGCGACTTCAAAGTCAACGGGCGTGCGTTTGAGGAATATTTCGTAACTCCGGCGCAGCGCTCGGCGGCGAAGGCTCCTTTGGCTTCAGCCGAGGCGGCCGCGCAGTTCAACGTTGTCGCCAGCGTTCTCGGCGGCGGCGTACGCGGACAGGCTGACGCGGTGAAACTGGGCATTGCGCGAGCTCTGATGCAGTTCAACGCGGAGCTGCGCAAGAAGCTGAAGTCGGAAGGTTACGTCAGTCGCGATTCCCGCGGTAAGGAACGCAAGAAGTACGGGCAGAAGGGCGCGCGCAAGCGCTTCCAGTTCTCGAAGCGATAGTCCCGAGTTGCGAGTCTCGAGTCCTGAGCAGGGATTCCTCGCGATGCTCGGAATATCAAAAGTTTGGCTTCCAGCCGAAGGCTAAGAGCTAACGGCTGAAAGCTGATTTAGGTGTTCAATTCTTCCCGTGCCCTTGAGGTGCGGGGACGGGAATAGCAATCCCGCTGGTTCGCTGAATTCTGATTCAACTTAGCGAACCGGAACCAACCGGCGGGATGCAGACTAAACAGGAGGTTAATTGGCTACTATCACCATGAAGGAGTTGCTCGAAGCAGGTGTTCACTTCGGGCATCAGACGAAGCGCTGGAATCCCAGGATGAAGGAGTTCATCTTCGGGGAGCGCAACGGGATCTACATCATTGACCTGCAGAAGACGCTTAAGATGTTCAAAGAAGCGTCGAAATTCGTGCAGGATCTGGCGACCGACGGAAGGATTGTCCTGTTCGTGGGAACCAAGCGCCAGGCACAGGATGCCATCGCCGAAGAGGCGCAGAAATGCGGCATGTTCTACATCAACCAGCGCTGGTTGGGCGGACTGCTCACCAACTGGGTCACCGTGCAGAAATCGGTGAAGCGGCTGAAGGAGCTCGACGACATGGCCACGGACGGCCGTTACGAGCTGCTGCCGAAGAAGGAAGTGATCAAGCTGGAACGCGAGCGCAAGCATCTGCAGGCCAACCTCGCCGGCATTAAGAATATGAACCGCCTGCCCGACGCGATCTTCGTGATCGACTCGAACAAAGAGCAGATTGCGGTGCGTGAGGCGCGCAAGCTCGGTATCCCGGTGGTCGCGGTGGTCGACACCAATTGCGATCCGAGCGAAGTAGATTATGTGATCCCCGGCAACGACGATGCGCTGCGGGCGATCCGACTGTTCACGTCGAAGATCTCGGAGTCGATTGCGGAAGGCGCGCAGTTGATGACCGACAAGCAGGTGGCCGAGATGCAAGCGGGCGTCGGAGAAGCGCAGCAGGCGGAAGCGGCTCCGGCTGATTATTCCGAAGAGGCGGCTGCAGTCGATGCGAATGAGGACATCAGCATGGAGGAAGTGCTGGGTCCGGGAACGCACAAGAAGCCGGTCGCGAACGAAGAGGCGGCGGAAGTTCCTCGGGTCGAGAGCCAGACAGTTTAAGAGCAGTTCTCAGTTGCCGGTTCTCAGTTCTCAGTCAAAGACGGCATCTGAATGGTTTAGCGAGTACGACACAAACCGGGCATTTTGCATTTCTGACCCGCGCGGGTCGTCCGGCGCGGGTTTATTTTTATAGTTTTCGAGTTTCAGGTTTCGAGTTTCGAGTGTCCTGAAACGGCGACGAGTTCCCTGAAACACTCGAAACTAGAAACGCGAAACTGGAAACTTTTATGGGTACAACGATAGTGAATATTTCAGCGGCACAAGTAAAAGACCTCCGGGAGAAAACCGGGGCTCCGATGATGGATTGCAAGCAGGCTTTGACCGAAGCCAAAGGTGATATGGAGCAGGCGGTGGTGATCCTCCGCAAGAAGGGTGTTTCGGTGGCAGCCAAGAAGGCAACTCGAGTGACGAGTGAAGGATCGGTGGCGAGCTACATTCACGCCGGCGGCAAGATTGGCGTGCTCGTCGAAGTCAATTGCGAGAGCGATTTCGTCGCGCGCACCGAGGACTTCAAGGAACTCGTCCACGATATCGCCATGCACATCGCGGCGAGCGATCCGAAGTATGTTCGCAAAGAGGACGTTACAGAGGCGGACTTCAAGCGCGAGAAGGACATCTATCTCGACCAGGCGATCAAGAGCGGCAAGCCGGCGCATATCGCCGAAAAGATGGTCGCAGGCAAGATGGAAAAGTTTTATGAAGAGGTCTGCCTGCTCGAACAGCCGTTCATCAAGGACCAGGCCATTTCGATCGGACAGCTGATTGCGACGAAGATTGGCAAACTGGGCGAGAATATCGCCGTTCGCCGATTCGCGAGGTTCAAAGTAGGGGATGCGGGCGAGACCATCGCCATCACCAAGCCTACAGAGCCTAAAGCTGAGTAATTCAGGCGCCCGAAAGGGCGCCTTTTTTGTGCAAGTTTCAACGTTTCGAACGTTTCAAGGTTTCAAAGTTGCTGCGCACGGTGTAATCTCCGCTGCTGTGACACTTCTTTGGACATTGAGACTTTAAAACCTTGAAACTCTGAAACTTCCATGACGACTCCCGCTCCTGCCTTCAAACGCATCCTGCTCAAGTTGTCGGGCGAGGCCTTGGCCGCGAATCAGGGTTTCGGCATCGACACGCCGCGTATCCACGAAATCGCGGCCGAAATCAACGACGTGCACAAAGTCGGCGTGCAGTTGGCGATCGTTGTGGGAGGAGGCAATTTCTTCCGCGGAGTAGCCGATCAGGCCAAGGATATGGATCGTGTCTCGGCCGATCACATGGGCATGCTCGCGACCGTCATCAATGCTCTCGCGCTTCAGGATGCGCTGGAAAAGCAAGGCGTCTACACCCGCGTGCAGACCGCGATTGAAATGAATCAAGTGGCCGAGCCGTTTATCCGTCGTCGGGCGATTCGCCATCTCGAAAAAGGCCGCGTTGTGATTTTCGCTGGAGGCACGGGGAATCCCTATTTTTCGACCGACACCGCCGCTTCTCTGCGTGCGATGGAGATCAAGGCGGATGCCATCTTGAAAGCCACGAAGGTCGACGGGATTTACGACGCCGACCCAATGAAGGTCAGCGGAGCCACGAAGTTCAACCGAATCTCCTACATGGACGTGCTGAAGCTGGGCCTGAAGGTCATGGATTCAACCGCCATCAGCCTCTGCAAGGATAACGACCTGCCCATCGTGGTATTCAGTCTGAATCAGCGGGGAAACATCCGGCGTGTCGTAATGGGCGAGAAGATCGGGTCAATGGTCTGCGCCTGAAACCGCACAGGTGATTATATGGAAATTAGTGATATTATCTTTTTGTCATAATTTCACTAATTTAAGTATAGATGGACCCCGTAAAGAACCCATATTCTCCCGGAGCCGGTTCCCCGCCGCCGGAACTGGCCGGTCGAGATAGTTTACGAAGGCAACTTCGGGTTGCTCTTGCTCGGATACGAGAGGGCAGGCCGGCAAAAAGTGTCTTAATGGTCGGTCTAAGAGGTGTGGGTAAAACCGTTCTGCTGGATCAGATTCGAAGGGACGCGGAGGGGGAAGGGATTCACGGGGTCAGGGCCGAAGCTCCGGAGAACAAGTCCCTGCCTGCTCTGCTTGCCCCTCAGATACGACAGGCCCTTTTGAGACTTAGTCACGCTGCGGCAGCAAAGAATGCCACTCGGCGCGCACTACAGGCTCTGGCTGGATTTTCTAAAGCTCTAAAATTTAAGTATCAGGACATAGAAGTAGGGTTGGATTTTAGGCCGGAGCCAGGCTTGGCTGATAACGGCGACTTGGAAATTGATTTAGGTGCTCTTCTCGAACAACTCGGAATCGCGGCTCGAGAAGCAGGTACTGCGATCGTCTTATTCATCGACGAAATGCAGTACGTGAAAGAAGTTCAACTCGGGGCGCTGATTTCCGCACTTCATCGGTGCTCCCAAGCGAAACTACCGATTACGGTTCTAGGCGCGGGATTGCCGCAGCTGAGAGGAATGGCTGGAAATGCCAAATCCTACGCGGAGCGGCTCTTTGACTTTCCTACTGTCGGCCCCTTGAATGAGTTCGAAGCGGAACTCGCCATTGTGAAACCCGCAAAAGCTGAGGGTGTTGAATACACAACTGATGCGGTCGGTGCAATTATTGCAAGGACGAAAGGATACCCATATTTTTTGCAGGAGTGGGGAAAGCACGCGTGGGATCGCGCTAGTACGAGTCCGATAACCCTTCAGGATGTTGAGTCAGCGTCGGCGAGCGCGATAGCGGCATTGGATGAGAGCTTCTTCCGCGTTCGGTTTGATCGTCTTACGCCTTCAGAGAGAACTTACCTCAGAGCTATGTCCGATCTGGGGCCAGGTCCACACCGGTCTGGGGATATCGCCGACAGATTACAGAGGGCAGTTTCCTCCTTGGGCCCGGTGCGAAGTAGTCTCATCGCCAAAGGAATGATCTGGAGTCCGAGTCACGGTGACACTGCATTCACTGTGCCGTTATTTGATGAATTCATGAGGCGCATAATGCCCGGACGTGAGTGGGAATCATGAATTGAGTTTCTCGATAGCTCTTGGCGTGCAAAGTTTGCGGCGGGTTTATAATTCGACGTTTTGATTACGTAATCGGACGGAGCGGAACTTATGGCGATCATGGCTTCCATTGCTGGATTGAAAGATACCTATGCGCAACTGAAGTCACGCATGGAGAAGGCGGTTGAAGATTTTCGCAAGGCCATGGCGGCTACGCGCACGGGACGCGCTTCGGTCCACATGCTGGATGGAATTACCGTCGAGGCTTACGGCGCACAGATGCCGCTGAACCAGCTGGCGCAGGTACATGCTCCGGAGGCGCAACTCATCACGGTGCAGCCGTTCGATCCCTCGCAGCTAGGAGCAATTGAAAAGGCGATTCGGGGCGGCGACCTCGGCCTGAATCCGATGAACGATGGCAAGATGATCCGCGTGCCGGTTCCACCTTTGACCCAGGAACGCCGGCAGGACATGGTGAAGCATCTGCACAAGGCGCTTGAGGAGCACCGCACGGCCATTCGCAATATCCGCCGCGACGGCAACGACGCCATTAAGAAGGCGATGAAAGATAAGAAGATCACCGAGGACGAAGAAAAGCGTTCGCTCGAAGAAATTCAGAAGCTCACTGACGACGAAATCAAGAAGATGGAAGAGATGAGCAAGGCCAAGGAAAAAGAAGTTCTCGAGTTGAAGTAGACCTCGTCGCGTACCCTCCCGCTCTTTGTAGGGAAACCTCGACTTCTATTTACCCCGTATAATCGATAGACCATGAAGAAGGTCGTTCATGCCGTCTGCCCGCACGATTGCCCGGACTCCTGCGGGGTTCTTATAACAGTCGACGATGGCAGAGCGACGAAGATTCAGGGCGACCCGGAGCACCCCGTTACGCGTGGCTTTCTATGCGCCAAGGTAGCGAAGTATCTGGACCGAGTCTACTCGCCCGGGCGGGTGCTCTATCCGACGCGCCGCATCGCTCCGAAAGGTCCTGGGGCTCGATCTGGCGAGTCGGCTTGGCAGCGCATCTCCTGGGACGAAGCTCTCGATGAGATCACTTCGCGATTTCGCACAATCTGCGCGGAGGTCGGCAGCGAGGCCATCCTGCCCTATTCTTTTGGCGGAACTCTTGGAGCTCTGAACGGTGGCTCGATGGACCGCCGTTTTTTTCATCGTCTCGGTGCGTCTCAGCTTGAGCGCACCATCTGCTCTTCCGCAGGCGAAGCGGGACTTGAATCGGTTCTTGGCATAAAACTTGGCACCGAGCCGGAGCAGTTTCGTCATTCCAAATACATCATCGCCTGGGCGTCGAACATTCACGGCAACAACGTGCATCTGTGGCCGTTTATCACCGAGGCCCGGCGCAATGGCGCGAAGCTTGTAGTGATTGATCCCTATCGCACGCGGACCGCGGAGTGTGCCGACTGGCATCTTCCGATCAATCTGGGCACGGACGCGGCGCTTGCGCTTGCGATGATGCACGTCATTATCGGCGAGAACCTGCACGACGCCGATTACGTCGCAAAGCATACACTGGGCTTCGAACAGCTACGCGAGAAAGTGAAGGCATATCCTCCGGAGCGCGTTGCGCAATGGACTGGCATCGCGGCAGCGGATATCCGCAAGCTGGCAATCGAGTATGCGACGACTCGGCCCTCGGTCATTCGTCTGAATTATGGCGTCCAGCGGTCCGAAGGGGGCGGCACGGCGACACGGACGATCGTCATGCTCCCCTGCATTCTTGGATCTTGGAAAGAAGTTGGCGGGGGACTACAGATGTCGACCAGCGGAGCAGCGTCATTCAACACAAAGGCGCTGAGACGAAACGACTTGATGCAAGCCGCGCTCGGCCGCGAAGCTCGCACCATCAACATGGTCGAGTTGGGCCGCGTGCTGAACTCGCTCAACGATCCTCCGGTGAAAGCCCTGTTCGTTTACAACTCAAATCCTGCGGCAGTCTGTCCCAATCACGACCTGGTCGTGCGCGGACTGCTTCGGCCCGATCTTTTCACGGTGGTTCACGAGCAATTCTTCACAGACACAACCGACTACGCCGATATCGTGCTCCCGGCTACTACGTTCTTCGAGCACAAAGATCTCCAGAAAGCGTACGGCCACTATTTCGTCCAAGTGTCGAATCAGGCGATCGAGCCGCTGGGGGAATGCCGATCGAATGTGGATTTGTTTCGATCTATGGCGGAGCGGATGGAATTCGAAGAACCCTGTTTCCGCGAGACCGTGGACGAGATGATCGACCTCGCCCTTGAATCTGACGATCCCTGGATGGAAGGGATCAGGCGCGAGTCTCTCCAGGAACGTCATGTTCGCCTGAATCTTCCAGATGGGGCTTCCGGCTCGCGGGTTTCGTTTTCCGCAACCGCTTCGGAGACTCCGCCGTTTTTGCCTTTTGCAAACGGCGGCTTTCGCACAGCGTCAGGAAAGGCGGAGCTCTACTCAGAAGCACTCAAAGCGCAAGGGCTCGATCCGGTCGCTGAGTTTCATCCGCCGTCAGAATCCCGGCATTCGACCCAACAGAAACATCTCCCCTTGGAATTGCTGGCACGCAAGGCCGATAATTTTCTGAACTCGACTTTTCACAACGTCGCGTCGATTCAGGAGATGGAGGAACCAGGATTGCTGGAGATCTCCGGCCCCGATGCGCGGGTGCGCGGCATCGCCGACGGTGATCCGGTTCGCATTTTCAATCGACGTGGAGAAGTATTTCTCAACGCTCGGGTGGATGGCAGGGTTCAGCCCGGTGTTGTCTCGGCTCGCCTCAACTGGGCCAAGACTGCTCCCGGATTTCAGAGCATCAACAGCTTAACCTCAGAAAAACTTACCGACTTGGGCAACTCGGCTACGTTTTATTCCGTCTTGGTTGAAGTAGAGTTATCCGACCCAAATGTAAAGACAAAATAGCGGCCGGAATTGATCCGGTGACCGGAAATCGGGGACTAGCCGCTCGCCGGGAATCCCATTGTTATTGTTCGAGCAACCAGAAGATTCGCCATAAGAGTTGCGCGTTTTGGACGCTTTCCCTTGCTCTACCGTATAATGTCAGTTTTCTTACATCCCAGAGGCTGAGGTCGTAGCGATTCCTTTTCGCTTTCATTCGCAGAACCTTGCTGTGTCCAAGCGCGCCTGCGTTGCCCCGGCCGCGCCGGTGCCATCTCATTCATTCCAACGGTTTTGGCCGTGCAGGAATGCGCGGGCCTGGAGCTTGGTAACCATGCTGGCGTTTCTTCTGCTGGCAGTCGGCTTCGCTTGGTCGCAAAACGACGTCATCTCGGAAATCGACGTTACCGGCAACCGCCGCATCCCCGCTGACACGATCAAGGCGCGCATCTTCACCAAACCGGGAGACGTCTACGATGCCGCCGCGTTGGAACGCGACTTCAATTCCCTCTGGAACACCGGGTACTTCGAGGACATCAAGTTCCTGCGTGAGCAGACGCCCAAGGGTTGGCGCATCATCGTGCAGGTGAAAGAAAAGCCGACCATCCGAACGATCGATTATGCCGGCGTCAGTTCCGTCTCCACCAGCGACATTCTGGACCGCTTCAAGCAGGACAAGGTCGGCCTGGTCGTCGAGAGCCAGTATGATCCGACACGCGTCAAGAAAGCGGAAGTGTCGATCAAACAATTGCTCTCGGAACACGGACGCCAGTTTGCAACCGTCCGGACCGAAGTTCGGCAGATTCCCCCAGCTGCGGTGGGAATTACATTCGTGATAAAGGAAGGACCCAAGGTCAAAGTCGGCAAGATCAAGTTCGAGGGGAACAAGCACATCAAGAGCCGCATTCTGCGCGCCTCGATGAAAAACCTGCGCCCGGTAGGCATTCCTCACTCGATCTTCCTCGAGAATCTCTTTGCGCGAACGTACGACGCCACAAAACTGGAAGAAGATACGGAACGGGTCCGGGCTGAATACCAGAACCGCGGGTACTTTAAGATGAATGTCCCCGGCGATGCCAAAACCGAGATCCACGACACCGGGCATAAGGGATTTCACATTCCGCTTCTGCAGTCAGGTGCGGGCAAGTCGGTGGATATCACCATCCCTATCGATGAAGGCGATCTTTATCGCCTGGGATCGATTACCTTCAAGGGCAATAAGGCGATTACGAACACGAAAGCATTACGGTCGTTATTCCCGTTGAAGGACGGCGATATTTTCAGCCGCGACAAGATTGCCAAGGGCTTGGACAATCTCCGCAAGGCTTATGGCCAATACGGCTATATCAACTTCACTCCGGTCCCAAATACAACGTTCGACGATGACAAGCACCTGGCGTATCTCGAGATCGATGTCGACGAAGGCAAACAGTTCTATGTCCGGCGTATTGAATTTGTCGGCAACACCACGACGCGAGACAAGGTCATTCGGCGTGAACTGGCTCTTGAAGAAGGTGGAATCTACAACTCCCACCTGTGGGAACTGAGTCTGCTTCGTCTGAATCAACTTTCCTACTTCGATCAGCTGAAGCCGGACGATCCAAACGTCACCGAGAAGAGACTGGACGAGAAGAATGGGCAGGTCGATCTGACCCTTCACGTACACGAGAAGGGAAAGAACAGCATTGGACTGAATGGCGGCGTCAGCGGGCTCGAAGGCGCATTCATTGGTGTCAATTACTCAACCAACAACTTCCTCGGCCGCGGTGAAACTTTGCAGGTGCAGATCAGCCTGGGCAACCTGGCCCGCAGCGCCATGTTCGGGTTCACCCAGCCCTACATGTTTGATCGGCCGCTGCAATTCGGGTTTAACGTTTACGGCAATAAGGTAAGCTACAACCAGGCGCGCCAGCTATCCATCTTTAGCGGTCAAACACTGAATCTGCCCAACACCGTTCTGCAAAACCTGCAGAACTATTCGCAATCAGCTATCGGATTTTCAACTTCGTTGAGCTATCCGCTGCGCCGGTCATTCAAGCGCGTGGGCATCACATATTCGCTGGATCGTTCCACTCTGATTCCTCTCAGCACTGCGTCGAAAACGCTGTTCGACTTTATCGCGTTCCGTGGAATTTCCGGCCCGCAAGCGGTGAACGGAATCATCACCAGCAAGATCTTCCCGAACTATTCATTCAACACGCTCGACAGCGGTATCTCTCCGCACAGTGGCCATCAGATGACGGTGGGTGCAGAGTTCGCCGGCATCGGCGGCACGGTGCGGTCCATCCGTCCGATTATCAGTTACAAGCAATTCATTCCTGTCCAGAATCGTCGTAATGCGATCGGTTTCAGCGCTAATGCTTCGTACATCAGCGGCTTCGGAGGCCTCGTAGCCCCACCATTCCAGCGCTTCTTTATGGGTGGTGAAAACGATGTCCGCGGATTCGATATCCGTTCGATTTCTCCCGTGGCATTCCTGCCCAGTGCGAATTCGATCGTTCTGCGGAATCCGGACGGAACGCCAGTCCTGAAAAATCCGTTGAACCCGCGCCAGGGAGACTGGACCATACCGGTCCCGGTGGACCAGATCGTTTTCCCCGGCGGTGACTTGAGCGCATGGGGCAATCTCGAATACCGATACACAATCGCTGGACCAGTGGCGCTCGCGCCTTTCCTCGATGTCGGCATCGATCCCATCATTCGGCGCTCGCAATTACAGATTGCGCTCGCTCAGTATCAGCAGGTCGTGGGTACTCCGTTTGGCTGTCCTGTGCTGGACGCAGGTTACAACTGCCAGGGCGGCAAAATTCTGAATCCGTTGCCATCGCAAGATCTCCAGGTTCTCAGCTCCACAAACTGGCAGCCTCGCGTCTCTACCGGATTGGAATTGCAGATGTTCCTGCCCGTGATCAATGCGCCGTTCCGAATCTACTGGGCCTATAACCCACTGAGACTTGACGAGCAGGCAAACCCGCCGATCCCGATTCAGCGCAGCATGTTCCCGGCGGGAGCTGCAGGAGATTACACCTATCGCCTGGCGGTGAACACGTACTCTCCAAACTTCTTGTTGCGCGAGCCGCGCAAGACGTTCCGCTTCACGGTTGCGACGACGTTCTAAATGCCTGATCTGCGGATACGGGGTTTTATGGCAGAGTTTTGGCAGCAAATGTTGAAAATGGCCTCTGTCTCTGGGTTTGACGCGTGCAAAGGCCGTCACTATAATGTTTCCGATCCATGCCACAAAGCTAGGAAGAGGGTGTGGACGACACGCCCGAACGCCCGGCGTGCGAAGCTGGCTATCTAGTGCGCCTTTTCCGATGGCGGCCGCGACCGCAGCGGACCTCAATCAGTGCGGCCCAGCGTTGACTGAAGAAGCGATCTGAGAGCGAGTTCGAAGTCATTCCCCGGAACTGTGTTCCAAGGAGTTCAACCGATCCAATGAATAGCAAGTTTATGAGTATTCCTCTGGCTCTTGCGGTGACCTTCGCGTTTTCCGCATTTGCCCAAACCGGCAGCGCCGCCACACCGTCCCATCCGGCCGAGACTCCGTCCAGCCCGGCCGCCACGACCACTGCTCCGAGCACTGGTACGAAGGTGGGAACCATCAACATTCAGGAAGCCATTTTCGGCACCAATGAAGGCCGCCGCGATATGGAGGCCCTGCAGAAGAAGTTCGAGCCCAAGCAGTCCGAACTCAAGGGCCAGAACGATGAACTCGAATCTCTCAAGAAGCAGCTCACCGATCAGGGACCGAAGTTGAACGAGGACGCTCTCGCCACCCTGAAGCAGCAGATCGAAGGCAAACAGAAGAGCTTCGATCGCTCGGTGCAGGATGCACAGGAAGAATTCGGAAATCAGCAGCAGGACATCGCGACGCGTATCCTGAAAAAAATGGCGCCGATGATCGTGAAATATTCGACGGAGAACGGCTTCGGCATCATCGTCGATACTTCGAAGCCTTGGCCACAGAGTAACGTGCTGTGGTGGGGTGAGGCCGTCGATATCACGCGGCCCGTTGTCGAAGCTTACAATACGCAGTCGGGCGTACCGGCTCCGGCCGCACCTGCCGGCGCAGCTAAGCCGCCAGCTCCTCGGCCCAGCGGCACTTCCAAGCCCGCAGCGCCGAAGTCGTCTGCACCTTCGCAATAGTTAAAGCGGACACCCACAGTGTCCGAAAAGTTCCATCCGGCCGCGTGAAAACGCGGCCTTTTTTTCTTTTGAGGATCGCGCTCTCGCGCGCAGCCGTGGTGTCCATAGCAGCAAGCAGATTTCACGCAGGAGGACACCATGTTTGCCGAAAGTTTGATCGAGACTTCATGGGCCCAACGCTCTCGCCGCAGCTGGACGACGCTGACCTCGTTCGGAATTCAAGCCATCGCCATCGGAGTGCTGCTGATGATCCCATTGCTCAGTAATGTCGTACTGCCTGCGGTACGAACAGTTTCTACTCCCATCACTATGGGCCGCAGAGATCCTGGACCGGCTCCGCTGGAGCCCACGCACGGATTTCACAGCAACGTTGTGGAGATCATCCCGAATATGCACCAAATTATGATGCCTCGGTACATTCCACACGGGATTACGCAGGGCCAGGATTCGGGGACTGCGGGGCCAGCCATCGGCGGTCCGACGATTGATATCGGTCTTCCATTCAATCCGGCAGCGGGGCCTTCTCTGCCATTCATCGGAACCCGCCAGGTCATTCCGATTCATCCAGGCGTAAATGTTAAGCCGTTGCGGATTTCCAACATGCTGCCGGGCAGCCTGATCCGCCGAGTCGAGCCAAGCTATCCGCCCTTAGCGAAGGCTGCGAGAGTTCAGGGACCTGTTGTGCTGGAGGCGGTGATCAGCAAAACGGGGACCATCGAAAACTTGCAGCTGATCTCCGGGCATCCGATGCTGGCTGGTGCGGCCATCGATGCGGTGAGGCAGTGGCGATACAAACCGTACATCCTGAATGGAGAGGCGATCGAAGTGGAGACCCAGATCACGGTTAACTTCACTCTGTCGAATTAGGCTTGCCTCCTGAGGCGCGGCGGGAGCGAGAAATCGTCGCGATGGCCTACGAGACACCAGTGCCACGGCGAGGAGTAGCCCCAGCGTAACCTCAGCCTGCTCACGCGTCCCGCTATAATCGCGGAAGTGGCCACTACCGCAGAAATCCTGAGCCGCGCCGCAACGCGTCCCACGTGGGCCGATATTTCACTCGCCACTTTGCGGCAGAACTTTCGCACCGTGCAGAGGCACCTCGGGACCAACGTCACTGTCTGCGCGGTGGTGAAGGCCGATGCCTACGGACACGGCGCTGTGGAATGTTCTCGCGCACTCGAGGCCGAAGGCGCGCGCTGGTTGGGCGTTACGTCGCTCGACGAAGCTATTCCGCTGCGCGATTCCGGCATTCGGGCAAACATTCTTCTGATGACCGGTTTCTGGCGCGGCGAGGAAACGGAAATCGTCCGCCTCCATCTCACGCCCACCGTATGGGAGCCGTGGCAGATCGAGTCGCTCGACCAGGCGGCATCGTCGCTCGGGGTCGCGAAACATCCCGTCCATCTGAAAGTTGACAGCGGTATGGGGCGGCTCGGGGTCACCGTCGATCGTCTGCCGAGCGTGCTTGCCACTCTTGGCGCCAGTAAACACCTCGCGCTCGAGGGACTCTCGACGCATCTTGCCGATTCCGAAGTCATGGACGCTCCTTCGGTCGCCGAGCAGGAGAAGAGATTTGAATCCGCCCGCCGCCTGGTGCGCGAGGCCGGAATGGAGCCCGCATTCGTTCACATGGCAAACACCGGCGCGGTGATTTCCCGGCGCGAGACGTGGCACACGATGGTGCGCCCGGGCGTCGCGCTTTACGGCTATTATCTGCCGTTTCAGCGCGCGGGAAGAGAAGTCAGCGGACGAACGCTTCGTCTGCCGGTAAAGCCGATCCTTACCTGGAAGACTCGTATTCTGTCCTTGCGCGATTTCGGGCCGAATCAACCTCTGGGATACGGTGGAACCTACGTCACCAAGGCTCCTGCGCATGTTGCGGTCCTGCCGGTCGGCTACGCAGATGGATACAATCGCCAACTCTCCAATCGCGGCCGCGTGATTGTTCGCGATCACTACGCGCCAATCGTGGGACGTATCTCGATGGATCTGACTCTGGTCGATGTCACCGGAATTCCGGGAATCGCCGTGGGCGACGAAGTCATTCTTCTCGGGAGTTCCGATGGGTTAAGCGTAGACGCGCTCGAGCACGCCGAACTGGCCAATAGCACGCCGTACGAAATCCTCTGCAATATTTCGAAGCGTGTGCCGCGTAGATACCCCAGCTAGAACCGGACCTCGGGACCTCAGCCCTGCGCTACAACCTTCGCGGCTCGACGGCTATTGTCTCCCACTGACTGCCTCCTGCTGCTGTTGGCTGCATCCTTCGCGAATCGCACGATCCGAATTGTTAAACTGGAAGGTTCCGCATGACTTCGCTCTACGCACAGTGGATGTATGACTGGGAACACCGGCTCACGTCGGTGGACAACAACCGCATCGTGCGTCCGCTCGAATGGGGTGTCGAATGGGCGGGCGACTGGCCCTGCCGCAACGGGCATCATCCCGGCGAGCCGCAGCAGAATCCTGAGAAGTTCTTTCTCGATTACAACCGCCGCATCGTGGCGGCGAGTGATGAGTTCTATTCGTACGAGCATCCGAAGGATTTTCGGCTGGAGAAGCGGGAAGTCCAGGTGTTCTCAACCCGCGAAGTACCTGATCCGAAACTCGAAGCCAAGGTAAAAGGTACATACGGAGAATTTCTGCGCTTCACTTCTCCGGTGAAAACGCCGTATCCGGAAAACAATCTTGTGAATGCGCGCTGGTTTCCTGCCACTGGACGGCGTGCGGTCGTGCTCTTGCCACACTGGAACTCCGACGCGGTTTCCTATGTCAGTCTGTGCCGCGTTCTGAATCTGCTGGGCATAGCAGTATTGCGCCTGAGCATGCCGTATCACGACATTCGCATGCCCGCGGAGATCAAACGTGCCGATTACGCGGTCTCTGCCAACATTGGCCGCACGCTCGATGCCGTCCGTCAGGGTGTCGTCGATATTCGCTGCTGCCTCGACTGGCTCGAAACTCAGGGATACACGCGGCTCGGCATCGTGGGAACGAGTCTCGGCTCGTGCTACGCATTTATCGCGGCGGCGCATGATCCGCGCGTACGCGTCGCGGCATTCAATCACGCTTCCACCTACTTTGCGGATGTCGTTTGGCATGGGCAGTCGACCCGCCATATTCGTCAGGGAATCGAGCAGGCGATCGATCTTGAGGAGTTGCGCAAGGTGTGGCTGGCGATCAGTCCGATGTCGTATTTCGAACAGTATGCTCGTTGGCAGAAAAAATCGCTAATTATCTATGCCGCGTACGATTTGACGTTTCTCCCGGAATTCTCGCGCCAAGTGGTCCGCGAGTTTGCGCGTCACGAGCTTGACCACAAAGTGGTCGTCTTACCCTGTGGCCATTACACGACCGGCGAAACGCCCTACAAATATGTGGATGGCTGGCAGCTGGCATCGTTTCTGCGGACGGCGTTTTGACCAGAGCACTCAGCAGTCAGCACTCAGCATTCAGGCAGCGGCTAAAGCCGGTCAGTTTTTCCGATCTCTTCAGCATGGCTGAGGCCATGCCCTGATACGTAACCGGTGCGCTTATGCCAACCGCTGATGGCTGAATGCTGAGTGCTGCGTGCTCCATTAATATGTGACCCATGCCTTCCAATCCCGCCACAATCCGCGTCTTCGAGTCCCGGCGCTACGAATTCCTGGTCAGCACCGATCCCGCGCGTCTTGATTTCGACGTCATTCACGGATTCCTGACGAATTGCTACTGGGCCAAGGGAATTCCGCGTGAAATTGTCGCGAGGTCGATCGAGCATTCTTTGTGCTTTGGGATTTATGATAGTCAGGGCGTGCAGGTCGGCTTTGCGAGGGTCATCAGCGACTTTGCGACGGTAGCTTACCTCGGCGATGTATTCGTGTTGGAATCGCATCGCGGGCGCGGCCTGAGCAAGTGGATGATGCAATGCATCATGCAACATCCCGCGCTGCAGGGATTGCGCCGCTGGATCCTGCTAACGCGCGATGCCCACGAACTCTATAAGCAGTTCGGATTTGTGCCGGTGAAGTCGCCAGAGCGTTACATGGAACTGCACAACTCAATGGTCTATGAATCGGAGGGACGATGAAGCGTCTTCTAGTCTTGGGCCCTCTTACGCTACTCCTCAGCTCGCTGCCGATGTTCTCGCAGGTGAGCTCACCGAACCAGTTGGACGACACCGAGGCAAGGAAACTAATTCAGCAAGTCCAAAATACGCCGGCCTCGAAGCTGGACGCCAGACTGCCCGCCACTCGCCTCGTGGATTGGCTAAAAGTTCGGCTCGGAGAGCACGCTCAGACGAGTTGGGTTCTCAGATACGCTCCGTCGGATAAGAGTCGACAGGCGAGCGCATTCCCCGACTGCGTCGAAATGGACGCCACGATAAGCGGCAAACCGTCAGTGGTAATGTTGATCGCTGTTGGGCATGCCAGTCGGCTGACTCCGTATCTATTCGATTTGGCTGTGACAACAGGAAAGAACACGGATACCGGGAGACCTGAGAGCACCGAACTTAACCGACTCAGCGACCTTCCCTCATTCCTCGACAATCTCCATCAGATTTCAGGGACCCAACAATGACCAACTCTAATCGCATGTACCGTCCGCTCTACGAAAGCGATCCGCAGATTGCCGCTGCCATCGACAACGAGACTCGCCGTCAGCACGAAGGCCTCGAGCTGATCGCCTCGGAAAACTTCGTCAGCGAAGCCGTCCTCGAAGCCGCCGGATCTGTTTTCACAAATAAATACGCCGAGGGTTATCCCGGCAAGCGCTACTACGGCGGATGCGAGTTTACCGATGTCGTTGAGAATCTCGCCCGCGACCGCGCCAAGCAGCTATTCGGCGCGGAGCACGCGAATGTGCAGCCGCATGCGGGTTCGCAGGCCAATATGGAGGCATACGCGGCCGTGCTGCAGCCTGGCGACACGATCCTCGGCCTCAATCTCGCGCATGGCGGACACCTTACGCATGGCCATCATCTGAATTTTTCGGGCAAGACCTACAAGATCATTCCTTATGGTGTCACGAAGGACACGGAGACGATCGATTACGATGAACTGGAAAAGATCGCCGAGCGCGAGCGTCCGAAGCTGATCATCGGCGGGGGCAGCGCGTATCCGCGCATCATCGACTTCGCCCGCATGCGCCAGATTGCCGACAAAGTTGGTGCGCTCTATCTGGTCGACATGGCGCACTTCGCCGGATTGGTCGCTGGGGGGGCGCATCCGTCACCTGTGCCGCACGCGCACATCGTGACATCTACAACACATAAGACTTTGCGTGGCCCTCGTTCGGGCATGATTCTTTCGAAAGCTGAATTCGCCCAGGCAATCGACAAAGTCGTATTTCCCGGCATGCAAGGCGGACCTCTCGTCCACATCATGGCCGCCAAGGCCGTTTGCTTCAACGAGGCCATGCGGCCGGAGTTCCGCGAGTACGCCCGCCAGATTGT